>CAJBVC010000032.1 GCA_903958915.1 uncultured beta proteobacterium | reverse complement strand
ATGGACTTTTCGAAGGTTGCAAGGAAGTGAACCATTCGATGGTCTTTTTCGTCAGGCGGCTTGCAAGTGGGGTTACGCAGGCGCGCTGGAATGGCGAAGAGGCTTTGGATGTGAACCACGCTAAGGCACTTGGTTTGCTACGCTTTTGGGAGCTGCTTACGCAATAGGCATGGGCGTTGGAGCGCTTTTTCGCTCCGATCCGGATATTGGGGTCAGAGTCCAAAAAGCCCTGCCCGTTGGGCATCCCTCCGGGCGCTTCGCGGGCTTATTGGAATCCGACCCCAAAATCCTGACCCCAATTCCCGCTAACACCAAAATCCCTCGCGGCCTGCGCGCGAGCACCCCACACAAGCGCGCCACGCCCGTAAGGTCGCAGCCGGGGCGAAGAAGCCAGATGGGCTGTTCAAGGCTCCCCTCGCCCGGCGGGGGCGAGGGGCTGGGGGAGTGGGGAGTCCAAAAAATACGCTGCCATCCAGTACGCACGCCGGTGCCGTTCGAGCCGGCTCTGCTACATTGCCCCCCATGAACGACCTTGCTGGAAAACACATCGTACTGGGGCTCACTGGGGGCATCGCTTGCTACAAAGCGGCAGAGTTGTGTCGGGCTCTGGTGAAAGAGGGCGCGACGGTGCAGGTGGTGATGACGGAGGCTGCAGCACAGTTCACCACCGCGGTGACCATGCAGGCATTGAGTAACCGGGCGGTCTATACCTCGCAGTGGGATGCCCGCGAAGCCAACAACATGGCGCATATCAATCTCAGCCGAGAAGCCGATGCCATTTTGATTGCTCCGTGCAGCGCCGACTTCATGGCCAAATTGCTGCACGGGCGCGCCGACGAGTTACTGAGCCTGATGTGCCTGGCGCGCCCCAGGGAGAGTGTTCCCTTGCTGATTGCCCCCGCCATGAACCGTGAAATGTGGGCGCACCCGGCCACCCAGCGCAACCTGGCGCAGTTGCGCTCCGATGGCGCCACGGTGCTGGATGTCGGCAGTGGAGACCAGGCCTGTGGTGAGACCGGTGATGGCCGCATGCTGGAGCCGCACGAGCTTTTGCAGGATGTCATCGCTTTTTTTCAGCCAAAGGTGCTTGCCGGGCAGCAGGTTCTGGTGACTGGAGGCCCCACTTATGAGGCGATCGACCCCGTGCGCGGCATCACCAACCTGTCCAGTGGCAAGATGGGTTTCGCCATTGCACGTGCTGCGCAGGAGGCGGGTGCAGAGGTGACTTTGGTGGCGGGGCCGGTGGCATTGGCCACCCCGCGTGGCGTGCGCCGCGTGGATGTGAAATCAGCATCCGACATGCTTGCAGCATCGGTGGAATATGCGCAAGCAGCTACTATATTCATAGCAGCAGCGGCGGTGGCGGACTGGCGACCGACGGCCGCTGCAGATCAAAAAATCAAGAAAGATGACTCCGGGCGGCCGCCTACCTTGGGCTTTGTCGAAAACGCCGACATTCTGGCCACGCTGGCGCAGTCTGTGCGCGCACAAAGCGGTGCGTTGTTTTGTGTCGGCTTTGCGGCCGAAAGCCATGACCTGCTGGCGCATGCCACGGCCAAGCGCATTCGCAAAGGCGTGCCGCTGCTGGTGGGCAATATTGGCCCTGCCACCTTTGGGCAAGACGACAATGCCCTGCTGTTGGTGGATGCCGCCGGCGCTACCGAAATTCCCCGAAATTCCAAGCTGGCGTTGGCCCGCCTGCTGGTTGCCGACATTGCGCGGCGTGTTGCACATTGAAGCCCCACCATGCAAATTGACGTCAAGATTCTCGATAGCCGGTTGACCGATCAACTTCCTGCTTATGCTACGACTGGCAGCGCCGGTCTGGATTTGCGGGCCTGCCTGTCCGAGCCACTGACGCTGGGTCCCAATGCCTGGCAGTTGGTGCCCACGGGGCTGGCGATTTACCTGGCGGATCCCGCCTTTGCCGCGCTGATCCTGCCGCGCTCGGGCCTTGGACACAAGCACGGCATTGTTCTGGGCAATCTGGTCGGCTTGATTGACAGCGACTACCAGGGTCAGCTCATGGTCAGTGCCTGGAATCGCAGCGACGTGGCGTTCACCATCGAACCCATGGAGCGCATCGCGCAACTCGTCATCGTGCCGGTGGTGCAGGCACAGTTCAACGTGGTAACCGAGTTTGAAGCTACCGAGCGCGGCGAGGGCGGCTACGGTTCCACTGGTAAGCGCTGAGCGCCGCACTGATATTCACACCCGTTGGTGCTTGATTAACGCGGTTTCGCTGCAAATGACTCAAATTCAGCGATGGCCACAGGCTTGCTGAACAAATAGCCCTGGTAGGCGTGGCAGCCGAGGTGGGCGAGAAAATCAGCTTGGGCTTGCAATTCCACCCCTTCGGCAATCACCGCCAGCCCCATGCTTTCGGCCAGTGCAATGACCATCTTGGCAATGGCGGCGTCGTTGGGATCGGTGACGATGTTTTGCACAAAGCCCTGGTCAATCTTGAGCTGTGCAAGTGGCAAACGCTTGAGGTAGGTCAGTGACGAATAGCCAGTGCCAAAGTCGTCGAGCGAGAAGCTGACCCCATGCGCTTTGAGGGCGTCCATCTTGGCAATGACGGCTTCCACATCACCCACCAGCATGCTTTCAGTGAGTTCCAGCTTCAGCAGTTTGGGCCTTGCGCGCGTGCTGGCCAGTGTGGCCAATACAGTGTCCACAAAATCGGCCTGCTGAAACTGGCGGGCACTCACGTTGACTGCAATCGTCATGTGCGCCAGTTCGGGGTGGTGCTCCCACACCGCCAACTGGGAACAGGCTGCATCCAGCACCCATTGCCCGACCGGCAATATCAGCCCGGTTTCCTCGGCTAGTGGAATGAACTCCGCCGGCGACACCATGCCGCGCTGCGGATGCTGCCACCGTACCAGTGCTTCGACTCCGCTGATACGCCCTGCGCCAACAATCTGGGGTTGGTAGTACAAGACGAGTTGTTGTTGTAGTACTGCCTCACGCAGGTCCGCTTCGAGCGCTGCGCGGGCCGAGACTTCAGCCTGCATTCTTGTGTCAAAGAAGCGCAGCGTATTGCGCCCGGCAGCTTTGGCCTCGAACATCGCGAGTTCAGCGCGCTTGAGCGGCTGCTCGCTACTTTCCAGTGTGCCCCCGCCAAAGAGGGTGATCCCGATGCTCGGTGTGCCGTGGTAGGCACCGCTGCCGAGCGCAAAGTCTGGTACGAATGTGCTGAGTATCTTGTCGCCTACCGTCTCTGCCTTGGTGGCGGCTTCGATGTCGTCTTCGCTCAGGTCTTCGAGCATGACGACAAATTCATCGCTGCCCAAGTGGGCCAGGGTGTCGCCGTCGCGGATACAGGTTTTCAGACGTTGCGCCACCTGCACCAGCAACAGGTCTCCTTGGTGGTGGCCCAGCGTATCGTTGAGGGTCTTGAAATTGTCCAGATCAACAAACAGCAGCGCGCTCTTGCGCGCATGCCGGGTACTGGTGTGCAGGGCCTGTTCCAGCCGGTCGAGCAATAGTCGACGGTTTGGCAATTGGGTCAACGGATCGTAAAAGGCCAGGTTTTCGATCTGGCTTTGCGCCTTGACCCGGTCGCTGAGGTCGCTGCAGATCGACACATAGTGCGTTGTCTCCCCGTTCTTGTCCTTGACGGCGCTGACCGTGAGCCACTCCAGATAGATTTCTCCATTCTTGCGCTTGTTCCAGATCTCGCCAGCCCAGTTACCCTGGCTCATGAGGGTTTTCGTCATGGCTTCGTAAAAGGCAGCGTCGTGGCGGCCGGAGGCGAGGATGCCGGGTGTTTGACCCACTGCCTCTTCGGCGCTGTAGCCCGTAATAGTCGTGAAAGCCTTGTTGACGCGAAGGAAGACGTTGTGGGCGTTGCTGATGGTCGTGCCCTGCTGCGACTCAAAAGCCGTGGCGGCAATGCGCAGGGCTTCTTCGGCCTGTTCACGTTGGGACACAAAACCGTTGATGGCATCGACCAGGACGTCGATCTCGTCGCGATTGGTGTCGGTGTGCTTTCTCGCCACCGTGATTTTGGATGTCGCTTTCGTGTGCCCGAGGGCTGTTACGTCGCGCGCAAGTTGCTGCAGAGGGCTGGCAATCTTTCGGTAAACGATGGTAAAAAGT
>CAJBVC010000031.1 GCA_903958915.1 uncultured beta proteobacterium | reverse complement strand
GGGTGGACGGCATCATGCGACGGGTAACGGCCACGCGTATCCCGGCAGAGCAAGTGACGCTGGACACCGCACACATGCAAATCAGTGGCCCCAACGGAACCTCTACACTGACGCCACCCGACGTTATCCTTCTGAAAAATCTGGCCGAGGCACCCTCGCGCAAGCTGGCCTATTGGCGGCTGCAGGAACTGCTGCAGATCGAGCCGGACGACAACGGCAAGGCCGCGCTGGAAGTGCGCATCTCGCGCCTGAAGAGAAAGATGCACGACGCCGGCGTTCCCGATCCGGCCATCAAATCGCTCTGGAAAGAGGGCTACCAGCTCTGCCTTGCGGTGCAGATCGTGCCCTGACGGGAACGATCGCTTGCATCCTGTCATTGGGTGAAAGCAGGACAATCACGCCATGCAAACCTCGCTCGCCAGCCAACTACCCTCCATCGCCAAACTGTGTGAGCGCTATGGGGTGGCGCAGCTTGAGCTGTTTGGATCGGCAGCAGGGCCTGATTTCAAATCCGAAGGCAGTGACTTTGATTTTCTGGTTTGAGTTTGACAGACAAGCTCCGGGTTCTCGTGCCCGTCGCCGCAATTGAGTCGGCGCAGGAGTTCATGGCTGCACGGGGCTGAACCAACTGCATGACAGCGGCGCTGCACTGTACGGAGGGCCGACTTGATGTGCGGCCTTCTGGCATCGGAGGCTATTGGCGTGTTATGGAATTGGAAGTGCGGACCATCGGCCCTGCTGAGCATGGTGCCGGATGCACCCGCACAAGCCGGTGATAAACCAGTATAACGGCCTCTAGCCCCCGGCTGGTAAGCGCAAGCAGCTACCAAAATAATAGCAAAATGGATTACGGCAAGTCATCACCCGGCAGCGGTGGTAGGTCACATCAACCATGGCCTCGTTGCGTTGGCCTGCCGCGAGTTGCTCCGGGTGTTTTTGGCCAACTTCAAGCGACGGGTAGCGCGTGCATTGCAGAACGCGCGGCTTCAACCAGAAAGCGGCTTCGACTAAGCCCGTGCGCTTTCGCGTAATCATCAATTCGGGCCAGGACGAGGCGCGGCACTGTAATGTTGATCTTCTCTGCTGGACCCAGATATTTCTCCACTGGCACATCGACCACAGCCCACACCCAGCCAGCGTACTCCGGGTCAGCCTGTATCGCAGAAAGTGGGCGGGCCGCCGGTATGGCGACACCATCCTCAATCATGGTCTCTACGTGCAAATCAATGGCTTCGCGAGCGTTTTCCATTGCTTCGTCCAGCGTGTCGCCTGCCGAAAAACAGCCTGGCAGATCTGGCACGGCGACACCCCAAGCTGATGTCTGCGTACCAGGCTCAATGGCGATGATGAATTTCATGATGGTTTCCTTTCAACGCAACCCAGCTTGCTTTAATAGTTTACGCAGCAAACCAACACCCAAGTCCTTCTTTGGATGTGGAACGCTGACGTGCCCTGGCTTGGTTGGGTGCGTGAAGATATGGTGACTTCCTTTGGAACCACGTAGCGCCCAACCATCCGCTTCCATTAGCTTGATCAAGTCTTTGCTATTCACGGTGGTTATTATAACCACCAATGGTGCATTAACCATTCGTTTGCCCACCTCGGTACACCAGAAAACCAAGGAACTGGCGGTGCCGGATGCACCCGCACAAGCCGGTGATGCACCAGCATAACGGCCTCTAGAGCCCGGTTGGTATGCGCAAGAAGCTACCAAAACAATAGCAGGGTGGTTTACGGCAAGTCATCGTCCGAAGGCGGTGGCAGGTCTGGGTTGGCGTAGTTGCAAAAAGGTCGCTGGTGAGAGCACCGGCAGCGTATTCGAAAAAAAAGGCCTATCGCCTGATTTGCAGCGAACTCGCCAATGCCTGCAGTGCCGCCGCGGAGACGGCAATCCCCATGTTGAACTGGCGCTGTTTGGCATGCGGCAGGTGCGTCGGCAGAAAAGAGGCATTTTTTAAACTGCGGTTGTAATCAGTTGCAAGCTTTGCTGCAACAGGGCTGACTTACAGGGCTGACTTATTGCCTGTTACCCGGTTGACAGGTAGGATTCGCGAATGTCGATTCAGGATTTCTCGTGCGCGGATACCCGCGCTTTGTTTGAGACGGGGAAAAGTGCGCGGTTTGCCAATGTCAAGAAAGCCGCAGAACGCAAACTCGCACAGCTTGACGCTGCGCCTTCGTTGAACTTCATGAAGGCCCCACCCGGCAATGACCTCAAAGAGTACGACGGCGCATGGCATGTGCGGATCAATGACAAGTGGCGCTTGAGCTTCAAGTGGGGCGACAGTGGACCGTATGACGTGTTGATTGAAGACCCGCATTGATCGTGGGCGTATTTTTTAGAGCAATGGAGTGCATCATGTTTAAAAATGGTATGCGTCCTGTTCACCCAGGAGAAGTCCTATTGGAGGACTACATCAAGCCCATGGGCATCAGCGTGCGTGCGTTGTCGCTGGCCTTGCACATTCCGTATTCGCGTCTGCGCGAGATCGTCGATGGTGCTCGTGGCGTATCTGCGGATACGGCGCTGCGACTTGAGCGCTATTTTGGAAGCGAGGCCCAAGGCTGGCTGAATCTTCAAGCGGCGTATGACCTGCGAGTTGCTGAAAAACTCAATGCCAAGACCATTGCCAGGGAGATTGCCCCGTTGGCATTGGTGGCATGACCCAACACACCCGTCCAAGCCGGTGATGAGCCGGCATAACCGCCTCTAGCGCCCGGCTGGTAAGCGCAAGCAGCTACCAAAACAATAGCAAAATAGCCTTACGGCAAGTTATCACTCAGCAGCGTATTTCAAAAACATGCCCTGGCGATGACGGGCCCGTTCATTGCGAGTAGCACAGCGACGCGGCAATCCATGCAGTTCAAATTCATGGACTGCCGCGCTGCGCTCGCAGTGACCATAGAACGCGATGACGGGGCGGCGGTTGATGCC
>CAJBVC010000030.1 GCA_903958915.1 uncultured beta proteobacterium | reverse complement strand
GCTTGTGTCACGCAGCACGGGTTCTGCCATGGGCATTCCCTGCCGACTCAGAAGGGCAGCGACCGTTGGGTGCAGCATATCGGAACCGCGGCGGCGAACGACGATTCCAATCTCGCCACTCGCCAGGATCACAAGTGCGCCCGGGTGGTAGATTCCGAGCGCCTTGATAATGGACGTGCCGGCCTCATCAACCTGATTTGTTTCGTCAAAGTACGCCGACTTCATCGCAGCGGGTGAGTCCATGGAGGGGCGCGACGCCCGTGGCGACAAGCGGGCGACAAACACGTCTGCACGGTGAATGAGGCGTGCGATTTGCTCAGCAGGAGATTTTGTTTTGAACGTACCGGCCTGCGCGCTGTGGTGCTGCGAAATCGCACCCAGCCAAACATCGTCGGTGATGCCCAGTTCTTGCAACATGGCGACCGACCTTTGGGCATGGGAATCAATCAACTTTTGTTGGTCGGGGGACAGAGGCGTCGTCTGAATGATCAATTGGTCTTGCAGCTCGGTCATGGAAATGTTCATGGTCAGAGCGGCCGAAATCAATGCGCGTTTCAGGTCTTCAGGCCAATCAAGAACATCCTGTGCAGCCAGTGCACAGACCGTACCCACCAACATTGCATGGGTTGCACTGTAAAGGTTGTTCTCCTCGGCAGCCATGTGCATGAGCGCCAGCAAAGTGCTGTCCGGGCTACGTCCAATTGCATCGAGCAGTTCCCCTTGGACAGCGCCAAGACGCTCCGGGAAAGTCTCGCGCAGCGGCTGACGCAACACGGCATTGGTGCGGGACTGCAAACCGAACCAGTCAACCGGCTCCTGATCTTTCACCGAGGAGTGATTCGAGTGTCTGCCCCTACGATCGTTGCTTGTTGACCCATGCCCATTGTTTACACCCGAAGGTTCGACTTTCTTGGCCTTATGCTGTGCCATTGACTCGCGATAGGCGTTGATTTCATGCATGTCCACACAGAGCGTTCCATGCCCTGCCAACTTCAGAAGCGCTGCGCGATGGAAGAACATATGCCCTTTGCGGGCCAGCAGCAACCCTTCTTCATTTCGCAGCGAATACGATAAGGGCTTCGCCAGTGGTATCGCACTGAAATTGACCGTGAATAGGTTCATGATGAAAATACCCTGGGGCTGCATCAGCACACCCGCAGGCATTGCAAAGTGAGGTGTCGGTAAGGGTATTGGATCGCCGACGGCAGACCGGCGTCAACCGGTTGCAAAAAGTGATACGGTGGTATCAGTTTCCGTGCGTCAATGACGCCGCCAATCCACCCTGTTGCGGGTCAACGCTTGCGGGACAATTTGGCGCTTAAACAGTCCAACGCAATCACTTTCAGTTCTGCAAAGTTGATTGGTTTGCCCATGACATGGACACCTTCAGGCAGGCCCCCGTGGGCGTTTATTTCCGGCACAGGCAATCCGGAAATGACCACCGTTTGCAGGCCGCTGAGCTTCTTCATGTTCTGAATGGACCGGACAATCTGAAATCCATTCAACCCTGGCAGCCGCAGGTCACAAATCAGCAGGTCCGGTTTCATTTCCCCCAGTAGCATCAAGCCATCAAAGCCATCGGGTGCTGTGAAAACATTCGAGACGAATGCCCACTGTTTGAAGTGTGCGAGATAGAGTTTTCGCAACGCCTCGTTGTCTTCAATGATCAGAATTGACAGCGACTGCGATGCACCCAGCGCCGCGTCACCGCTGTGCTGCTTTCTAAGCAATTCCTCAACGGAGCCGTGCGAGATTCTTCGGTGTCCGCCTTCGGTCTTCCAGCTCTGCAGCAGTTCCTTTTCGGTCCATTGCTGGACAGTGCGCACAGATACACCCAACATGCGCGCTGCTTCACGGGAGGTCAGGTAGTTTTCCGGCACAGTAAGGATGCATTCATGATTTACCGCAGAGTATGGGGCAACAGCTTCGGAAAATGTGAAACTAAAGTATCAGTTATTTGAGGGATTTGCTTGTTTTGCGCCTGAAACCTATGCTTGATGCATCACCAACAGTGCTCCAAAAGTCTGTGTGCCGAAAACATGGGCTAAACCACATGAAACGGGAGTCAATATGCTCGCAAATTCAAGCTCGCTGCGTTTTGCCGAAGTGATGTCGAGTCCGGCGCCACTGGTTGAATCTGCCGACGGCGCACTTCCAGTCGGAGCGCAGGGCGCCCAGGACCGGTGCGAGTCACTGGATACTCGTTACGAGCGTTTGCGCCAGGCATTTGCCGTTCTTATGGAGCGCCAGTACCAGTTGGAAGAGCAGTTGCAGTCGATGCAGGACGTTCACCTGGTCACGGATGTTCAGGGGGTGGTACTCGCCGCGGACCCGGTTTCGTCCCTCATTTCCCCCACCCATCGTCTGGTGGGCAGTACGCTGGGCGACTGGGTATTGCCTTCCCATCAGGACAATTATCGTCATTTGATGCGGTGCGCGGCCCATGCACGAGCCACCACCCATGAAGAGCGCGAACTGCACCTGCAGCGGGAAGCGGCTTATGCTGCGCCGTTCTGTGCCCTGGTTCACGTGATCGGCATCGAAGAAGGGGGTCGTGTCGATGTCGTGCACTGGGTCATGCGTCCGATGCATGCCCAGCAGGAAAAGCACTTCTTGCCGCACAAGCCAAAAATCCAGTTCCAGCGTGCAGCCGAAGGGGTGCTCATTGTGGATGCGGCGAGCAATATTGTGGTTTCCAACGCCGCGTTCACGCGTATCACTGGGTATACGAATCGGGAGGTGGTCGGGCGCAACCCCAGGTTTCTCCAATCCGGCTTGCAGGACAAGGCGTTTTACCAGGATCTCTGGCAAGAACTCAGCAGCAGCGGTACGTGGCAGGGATTGCTGCTCAATCGCAGGAAGTCGGGTGCAATCTACCCACAATGGACAAAGCTTGGCGTTACGCGCAACAGCGCAGGGAATATTGTCGGATACACCGAGATGTTCCACGACTTGTCGCGCACCCTTGCAACGCAAACGAACATGGAGTCAGAGTCTGAACTGACCCACGTGTACGGACCCAGCGAGGCACTAGAGAGTTCGCAAAGTCACTAGCCTGCGTGCAGTGTGCTGACCATTGAAGAAGCGTTTGCCAGTTTCGGCACGCCGGGGATTGTCAACACCGACCAGGGCAGCCAGTTCAGGGCCGAAGGGTTCACCCTGACAGTTCTCAAGCAAGGCTGCAAGCTCTCCATGAATAGCAACGGTGTCTGGCTGGACATTGTGTTTGTCGAACGGCTGTGGCGAAGTCTGGATCGCACAACGTTCGCCGCAGGCGACGCTCGCGGCCGCGGATAACTCTGCAGCTTTGCCAAACCGCTTTAGGCTCACCTAAATGTCGGGGAATACTGTTCAAACCACCGGTGTCACTTCTTTCACAAGTGGTATCGCGCATAGCTACAATCCCGTATCCATTGGGCAGATGCCTGTTGGACCACGCTAGGGGTGCTGGCGGTCGCAAGACCAACGGCTGAGATGACACCCTGGAACTTGATCAAGGTAATACTTGCGCAGGGAAGCGTTTATGAATTCACCGGGGCCAC
Organism: uncultured beta proteobacterium; assembly: GCA_903958915.1. Lineage (GTDB taxonomy): Bacteria > Pseudomonadota > Gammaproteobacteria > Burkholderiales > Burkholderiaceae_C > Allorhodoferax. The sequence goes on along the minus strand of CAJBVC010000030.1, from coordinate 2,443 downwards.
AGGGTCTGCAAGTGGATATTCATATTCCCCCTGCCGTCGAAACAAGGAAACTCGATGGCATTTCGTACACACCAAAGAATCTTCATCCCCCCAAAGGCGCTGTCGTGGGCCGTTGCCTGCGCTTTGATCCCGCCAGTGTGGGCTCAAAATACCAACGCCCGGCTGGAGGAAGTGACCGTGTCGGGGCGCTTGGCCCCGGTGCTGGAGGTGGAGCGTGCCGATGTGGGCGGGCTCGATGTGCCGCTGGCCCGCGCGCCGCAAAGCATCAGCGTGCTGAGCGCAGATTTGCTGGCGGCCACGGCAACATCGTCGCTGTCCAACGCCATCAAGCTGGATGCCTCGCTGGCAGACAGCTACAACACCACGGGCTATATTGAAAGCCTGTCGGTGCGTGGTTTTCTCCTGAACCAGAACAACAATTTCTTGCGCAATGGTTTGGCCAGCAGCAACTTCATTACGGCGGCTTGGGAAAACAAGGAGCGTGTGGAGGTGCTCAAGGGCGTTGCCGGTTTGCAGTCGGGTGTTTCTGCGCCGGGCGGTCTGGTTAATTTTGTCAGCAAAGTTCCCATGCAGGATAGGTTCACCAGCGTGAACCTGGGTGCCGATGCACGGGGTGGGGCCAAGGTCCATGTAGACAGTAATTTTGCAGTGGGTGGTGTAGGGGTGCGCGTCAATGTAGCCGCCGAGGGTTTGCGGCCTTACGCACAGCAAGCCGACGGGAACCGCCAGTTTGTGAGCGTGGCGCTGGCGCGCGCATTGTCAGCCGATACCTCGGTTTCTGCGGAACTGGAATACCACCGCAAGCAGCAGCCCTCAGTTCCTGGGCTGGGCTTGCTGGATGCCAACGGGGATGGCCTGGGCGACACACTGCCCGCCCGTATCGACCATCGTTTGAATCTCAACAACCAGAGCTGGTCGCAGCCATTTGAATCCGAGAGTGCGGTAGCCCAGTTGGTAGTGAACCAGCGCCTGAACGCCGAGTGGCAGGCCCGTGCTGCGGTGGGTGTGCAGCGCAGTCGCATCAACGACCGGCTGGCGTTTCCGGATGGTTGCAGCAGTGCGCCTGCCTATGTGTACCCGGGCCTGTGCGCCAACGGCGATGTGGACCTTTACGACTATCGCAGTGAAGGCGAAGACCGTAACAATGCAGCGTGGGATGTGCGATTGCGCGGCACGGCACCGGCACTTGGCATGACCCACCGCATTGCGTTGGGAGTGTCCGGGCGTGTGGCGCAGGAAGACCTGGCTCCATTGCAGGCCTACAACTGGGTTGGCACCACCAACATCTATGCACCCACACCCGTGGCTGGAGACCCCACGCCAAGCGTGCCCAACACCAACACCCGCGAGCGGGCGGTGGAGGGATACTTCTCGCTAACCTCCGATTTAAGCGCACAGCTGCAGTCTTTTGTGGGCACACGTGTATCCACGCTGAAGCGGTCGAGCGCCCGCAGCGATGGCAGCGATGCAGTGTCTCTGTCGCAAACCGTGACCACGCCCTGGGCCGGTTTGTCGTGGTCGCCAACCGCGGACACTTCGGTGTACGCATCGTGGGGGCAGGGCGTGGAACTCGAGACCGTGCCCAACCGCCCCACGCAATTCACCAATTACGGCTCCGCGCTGTCTGCACTTCGCAGTGAGCAAACGGAGATCGGTGTCAAGTGGCAGACATCCAGACGTATGCTGGTAACTGCCGCAATTTTCAGCATCGACAAACCATTTGCGGACGATATCGCCGAGGCGAATGGGTTAGTGCAGCGCGTGGCAGGAGGAAAATGGGCACGCCACCGGGGTGTGGAAATTACAGCCAGCGGGCAGCTAGACAGTCGGCTGTCGGTACATGCCAGCGCTACCGTGCTGGATGCCCTGTGGACGCAGGCGCAGGACAGCAGCCTCATTGGCAGGCAGGTTACCAACGTGCCGCGCAACAAGATGTCGGCGTTTGCGGATTACAAGCTCCAGTCATTGCCCGGGTTCGCCTGGAACACCCTGCTCATCTACGAGAGCGGCAAAACGGCGTTGTCAGACGGGTCGGTGACGCTGCCTGCGACCTGGCAGCTGGATGGGGGCTTGCGTTACCACACCCGATGGGCAGGCGTGCCGGCGGTGTGGCGGCTGCAGGTGGAAAACATCACGGACCGCAGCTACTGGCGCGAGGCACCCACCACGTCGTGGGGCGGGGTGTATCTGTTCCCCTCCGCGCCGCGTACTGTACGCACCAGCGTGAACTTCGATTTTTAAGCGCGGGCCACCATGCTGGACGCCGCATTCACGTTGTTGCAAACGCCTGTAACCTGGCTGGAAGTGCTGGCCTTTGTACTGGCGCTGGCCACCATTGCCTGCAACGTCTACGAAATTCACTGGGGTTGGCCTCTGACGATTGCATCGAGCCTGTTGTACGCCTGGCTGTTTGAAGCCAGCAAGCTGTACGGTGAGGCCAGCG
>CAJBVC010000029.1 GCA_903958915.1 uncultured beta proteobacterium | reverse complement strand
TGGAACAAACAGCAGCCTCGATGGAGCAACTCAGTTCCACGGTCAGGCAGAACGCCGACAGTGCCCGTGCGGCCAATCAGCTGGCCATGAGTGCCAGCACCGTCGCCGTGCAAGGCGGCGAAGTGGTTGCCCAGGTAGTGGAAACCATGAAGGGCATCAACGACTCATCGCGCAAGATTTCCGACATCATCAGTGTGATTGATGGCATCGCCTTCCAGACCAATATTCTTGCCCTCAACGCGGCGGTCGAAGCGGCCCGGGCGGGCGAACAGGGTCGCGGCTTTGCGGTGGTGGCCAGTGAAGTCCGCTCGTTGGCCGGACGCAGCGCTGACGCTGCCAAAGAAATCAAAAGCTTGATCAACGCCAGCGTGGAACGGGTGGAGCTGGGTACTGAGCTGGTTGACCGGGCGGGCACCACCATGACCGAGGTGGTCAGCAGCATCCGCAGGGTCACCGACCTGGTGGGCGAGATCAGCTCGGCCAGCAACGAGCAGAGTCTGGGCGTTGCGCAGGTGGGTGAAGCCGTGACCAATATGGACCAGGTCACCCAGCAGAATGCAGCTCTGGTGGAGGAAATGGCGGCCGCGGCAAGCAGCTTGAAGAGCCAGGCGCAGGAACTGGTGCAGGCAGTCGCCGTTTTCAATCTTGGCGGCAATGACAGGCAACACGCCGCTGCCGCCAGTCGGGCTCCGGTTTTTTCAAACCCGAAAAGCATGCATTCATTGAAAAGCGTTCCGGCGCGCAAGCTGAACCCGCCAGCCAAGCCCAAGGCCATCTCTGCCCCCGCAAAAGCGCCACCCAAGTTGACCACCAAAGCTGCAGCACCGGCCAAAGGTGGTGATGACGACTGGGAAACTTTTTAAGAACGCGGCCGGCTCAGGCCGGGATGCGCCGACGCACCGCGCGCAGAATGCCACGCAAGATCTCGACCGGCTCGGGCGGGCAGCCCGGCACCACTTCGTCAACCGGTATGACGTTTGCCACCTTGCCGCAACTGGCATAGCTCTCGCCAAATACGCCGCCGTCACAGCCACAGTCGCCCACCGCCACCACCAGTTTGGGTTCAGGCGTGGCATCAAAAGTGCGCCTCAGGGCCATCTCCATGTTGCGTGACACCGGCCCGGTCACCAGCAGCAGGTCGGCGTGGCGCGGACTGGCCACGAACTTGATGCCCAGCCCTTCGATGTTGTAGTAGGGATTGCCCAGCGCTTGGATCTCCAGTTCGCAGCCGTTGCACGACCCGGCGTCCACCTGGCGAATGGTCAGCGCCTGGCCCAAAATGTCGAGCAGGGCCCGTTGGATATGGGCGGCTTCGGCCTGTGCCGCTTCGCCAATATCGGGCGCCGGCTCCGTGCGAATGCCGGTCTTGCCGATCTGATGCAACACACGCCAAATCATAGATCCTGCCCCGAATAGCTGAGATTGAACGACTTGTTGATGAGCGGAAAGTCCGGCACGATATTGCCCAGGATGGCATGCTCGAGCACCGGCCAGTTCTGCCAGGAAGGATCATGCAGGTGGCAGCGCTCGATGCGGTGACCGTCTGCGGCGCCCGACAACTCCAGCGCCACAAAAATCTCGCCGCGCCAGCCCTCAACCCAACCTGCTCCTATGGCACCCTGCACGCCAAACACAATGTCGCTGCGAACCAGCCCATTGGGCATCTCCGCCAGCATGCGCCGGATCATCCGCAGCGACTCCAGCACCTCGTCGAACCGCAAGGCCACGCGTGCCGCCACATCGCCGTTGTGGTGGGTTGCCATGGTGGCCGCCAACTGGTCGTAGGGCACAAAGGGATGGTCGCAGCGCAGATCCCAGCTCTGGCTGCTGGCACGACCGGCCAGTCCGGTAAGCCCCAATTGACTTGCCAGAGCAGGCATCACGCGGCCGGTGGTCAGAAAGCGGTCCTGCAAACCGGCATGGGAATCAAAAATACCCCGCAACCGCAGCACATCGGACTCCAGCGCGTCGCAACTGGTCAGCATGGGCGTGACTTGGGCATCGTCCAGGTCCTGCAACACACCGCCCGGCACCACAAAGTCCATCATGAAACGGTGCCCAAACGCAGCTTTGGAACCACGCACCCAGTCCTCCCGCAAACGTGAAAACTGCGCGAGCGCAAAGGCGAAGGCAGCGTCATTGCCCAGAGCCCCCAAGTCGCCCAGATGCGCCGCGATGCGCTCACGCTCCAGCATCAGTGCACGCAACCAGGCTGCACGGCTCGGGATGGTGGTGTGCGTAGCCGCCTCCAGCGCCATGCAGTAAGCCCAGGCATAAGCCACCGTCGAGTCGCCCGATACGCGCCCCGCCAGTCGATGGGCCCGCAAAGGCTCCAGCTGGGTCATGCGCTGCTCGATCCCCTTGTGGGTGTAGCCCAGGCGCTGTTCCAGTCGCAACACCTTCTCACCGACGATGGAAAACCGGAAGTGCCCCGGCTCAATGATGCCGGCGTGCACCGGCCCCACCGGAATCTCGTGCACGCCGTCGCCCTCCACCCGCACGAAGGGGTAGTCTGTCAGGGCACCGGGCGCCGAAGCGGGTAGATTGCGCGGGTCCTGCAGCAGGGGGTAGTGGTCGTGTGCCCAGGCGCCGTGGTTGAGCCAGGGGCGCTGATCCGAAGCACCCGTGGCCACCACACCTGACAGGTCGGTGGCGGCACGTTGCATGCGCGCTGCCGCAGGAAAGTGCGAGGCAAGGTCCGGGTAGCTGCACACGCCGTCCAGCGGGGCTAAGGGCAGCTCCAGCCAGAACACGCCATCGATCGTGACATAGGCAACAAATATGGCCCTGGCGCCCGTGGGGTTTGCGTGACCAGCTTCTTTTTTGATAGCAGA
>CAJBVC010000028.1 GCA_903958915.1 uncultured beta proteobacterium | reverse complement strand
GCGGCATATGCCGCCGATCCAGTACGCATCGCTGGCAGCTACATCCGCGCCGCCATGCGCAACCGCCGGGCAGCATCGTCAGCGCGTGCATCGTCGATCTCGCGCAGCACCGCATTCATATCCACATCCGCAGTGGTGCGTTTGTAGTGCCCGGTAAGCAGCGTCTCGTTACTTAGCAAGCCGCCCTGGTACAGGCTCCAGATTTCGGGGCCGTAATCGGTGATGAGCAGCGCAGGCGCAAACTGGCCAAAGAAGTCGCGCAGGTTGGCAACGTCGCGCAACAGCATGCGCTGCGCATGGTTGTTGCCCGCGGCGTCCACTGCCTGCGGGAGATCAATGATGACCGGCACGTCCAGCCCTGCAGCGTCGGCCTCATCAGAAACGTGTGCGAGCAGGATGTTGAATTCCGACAAATCGCCGTGCACGACCCCTGCACAGAGCATGCGAACCACTTCCGCGATCAGCGTGGCGTGATGACGCAAGGCCTGCTCGGGCGTGAAGGCGACGTCGTTGAGGCGCGGTGCTGCGTCACCGTTGGCATCGGTCACCAACTCCATCAACAACACACCATCGTGAAAGTTGTAAGGCTGTGGCACCCGCACGCCGGCCGCTGCCAGGCGGTAGAGGGCGTCGACCTCGGCACTTTGCCAGGCCGCCTCCTGCTCCTGGCGGCCAAACTTGCTGCCCTTTGCCATCGCGCGGGCCGAACGCGAGTTCTTCACTTTGCGGTTTTCGGTGTAGTCCACCGCCTGGCGAAAGCTGCGATGGGTGGCCTCTTTGTAGATCTTGGCGCAGCGCGTCTCATCACCACAGCGCACCACGAACACCATGGCCTCCTTGCCGCTCATGAGTTGGCGCACCACGGTGTCGATGAGGCCTTCTTCAACAAGGGGTTGCAATCTGGGCGGTGTTTTCATGACATTGTTCTCAGCGGCTTACCAAACGGCCAGTCGGCGCACCGAATCACAATGGTGTTGTCGTCATCCCGCTTGGCGGCAATGGAAACTCGGGTCATACAGGGGCTTCGCCGGGGCGAGCGGGGCAATGGGAATGTGGCTATTGTCGCTGCACCATCCAATGAGCCCGGTGCAAGTGCAATCTCACCCAATGGAGACGCCCTCCAAGATTTCCATTTGTACGTGCACGCCATGGCCAGGTGTTGACGTACATCGGATATTCCCTCCAAACCTGTGGGTCACAAGGTTGTAGACCAGGTGCATGCCAAGTCCCATGCCATTTTGGATGTCCGTTGTGAAGAATGGATCAAACATGCGCGCCTGTACCTGTGGTGTCATGCCATTGCCGTCATCTGAGTAGTCCAATCGCAATCCATTGGCATCCTGCGCGGCGTGAATGTCAATACGACCGTGTTCGCGCATTTTGAAGCCGTGCTTGAGAGAGTTGTCGATCAAGTTGCTGAAGATGATCGCCCATTCCTCGGCGTTTCCGGTCGCGACCATTCGCTCCGTGCAATCGACCTGCAACTCCACGCGGCCCAACGCTAGCCGACGACCAAAACTCCGAATGACGTTGTCCAGGCACTCCCGTAGATCAAACGGCTTCTGTTCGAGTGACCTGGCGCCTACTGCCACTTGACGGAAACTGTCAATCAATCGGCCCATGCGTGCAAGATTTCGGCTAATCAGGCCGCTGCTGTCAGCGACGCCTTCGAAAAATCGCGCCAGGTCGGTCTGCGTCATGCTGCGCTGGGCAAAACGCTCCGCCAGTGCCTTTGATTTTCCCTGCATATCGCTGATGGCAGCAATGCTTACGCCCAAAGGCGTGTTGATTTCGTGTGCAACACCAGCTACCAAAACGCCAAGTGATGCCATCTTTTCAGCTTCCACCAGCTTCTTTTGCGCGTCTCTCAACTGGATGTTGGTGGCCTGTAGCTTCAGGTTGGTCTGCGCAAGCTCGACTTGGGCGCGTGTGTAGTCGCGATTGAGTTGGAGCACGGTTGAGTTGAGTCGCTCAAGGCCCACAATGTCATGCTCCGCCAGAACTCGAAACCATGCACCTTCGCGCCAAACGCGCGCATGCAACGTGCATGTCTGTTCGGCATATTCGCCAATGGTGAGCAGCCCTTCGTATACCAGTCCTTCGCTGTCAGGGATGGCGTTCAGCAGTGCCTGGAAATGGGGTTGGATGAAGAATCGGCCGACTCCCGTCTTGTTCAGCGGAAACTCGGTAAGGTTGAGTAAACGCAGGAAACCCGCATTGGCCTCAATCAGTTCGGCTCTGTCGCTCAGGGTCGCTTGCGCAACGGCAAGCAGCGGTGCCAGGCTGCTGTGCTCTGCGGTCAAGGTGCTACTCTGGTGAAACGGGTGGCAGGCAAATGGCCGGCTGAGTCCACTGCCGCGCGTGCATCGGCTCCCCAGGTATCGGCACCAACCACATCCGCAAGTTGATTCAGCCGATTGATGACCAGGCCCCCGACCATGACAGCGGGTCGTGCAGGGCCGAAGCGGTCAGCCATCGCGGCGATCACTTTCTTGACGACGGTGAGTTGCTGCGGGAAACATACCGAGAGCCCGACCAGATCGGGGTTCCAGTCCTCAATCTGCTGCACCAGCGAACGCGTTGGCACGCTGGCGCCGAGATACTGCACTTCCCAGCCGCCAAGCAGGAAAGCGTCGGCGACCATGCGCAGACCTATGGAGTGGTGGTTGCCTTCGACACAGGCCAGAATCACCCGCTTGTTTATCGGTGCCGGGGGCGGTGCGCGCAACAGCGCAATGGTCATCACCGACTCGACAATGGCTGTTGCCATGTGTTCCTGCGCCACGCTCACCTGGTTGGATTGCCACCTTTCACCGATGCTGTACAGCGCCGGCTGGATGACATGCAGTTCCACCTCCATCAGTCCTTTGCCATCATCGAGGAAGCCATTCACAACCGCCAGGGCCTCGCGCTGATTCCCGGCGAGCAACGCGTCTTCAAAGGCCGCGGTTTGCGGCCACACGGCGGGGTGCGTTGGCGCAACAAGAGGAACAATACCGCTGCTCTCGAGAAACTTCACCTGCACAGCGCCAATCGCTGCAGCAACGGCCTTACCTTGCATCGGCTCCATGGTTTCTGAAAAGTAGTGTGCGAGCCAGTCAAGTGACTGGTTCAGATACCCATAGGGCATGCCGCGCGCTGCCTGGACGCTGGCGAACCAGCGCAAATAGTCAACCATGGGCGCAAGCATTCCGAACTCGAGTACTGGTCGCAGGAATTCGAGATGGAAGGACAGATCTTCGCGGAAGTCAACCTGGCTTTGAATGCCAAAAGGTTCGCCCACAGAGTCATGGGTGGCTTCGAGTCGCGCGGCGACAGCGCTGACCGCCTGCGGCTGCAGGCGGATGAAGTTCTGCAGGGCACGTTCGTCCAAAACCATTCGTTCATCGTGCGTGGACATTCCATGTACTCCAGCGTGCAAAGCAAATTGGCGAAAAGCAGAAAATTCGTAGCGTCAGCCAAACCCCCACCGCTTGCGACGTCAGTCTACCGATGTGACTTTGCTCGGTATATCAGGTCAATACCTGATGTCTCTCCAGAAATGACCTTACAGTGGCGTTGTTGGCGCTGGTCTTGCCGGAGCCAGTTTGCGAGGGGCAGCAAGGGCCCCGCCGATTACCGCTATGTTTCCTGCCGCTTGCGCGCACTCCACAAGCTGTCCAGACTGTAGATCGCCAGGGCAAGCCAGATCAGATAGAAGCCCAAGGCGCGCACAGTATCAAACGCTTCGCCATAGAGAAAAACGCCGACCAGCATCTGAATACTGGGCGAAATGTATTGCAAGATGCCCAGCGTGGCCATCGGTATGCGTCTGGCGCCAGCGGCAAACAGCAGCAACGGGATGGCGGTCAGCGGTCCCGCCAGCAACAGCCAGCCGATGGTGGGCGCATTGCCTTGAACGATTGCACCCTGCCCGTGCCAGGCCCACCACGCCAGCAGACCCGCAGCCAACGGGAACAGGACCAGCGTCTCCAGCGTCAGTCCTTCCAGCGCACCCAAGGGTGCCAGTTTGCGCAATAGGCCATAAATGCCGAAGGTGACGGCCAACACCAGGGCCACCCACGGCAGTCGCCCGGCCTGCACCGTGAGCCACACCACTCCCGCTGCCGCCACGGCGACGGCCAGCCACTGCACTGGGCGTGGTCGTTCGCGCAGAAAGACAAATCCGATCACCACATAGATCAGCGGCAAAATGAAGTAACCCAGACTGGCATCGAGCACATGGGCGTTTTGCACCGCCCACACATAGACCGTCCAGTTGGCCGACAGGAGCAAGGCCGACACCGCAAACGCCAGCAGCACCCGTGGCTGGCGTGTGATGTCCCGCAGCCAGGCCCGGCGCTGCAGCACAGCCAGTACGCACAACAGGAAGACCAGTGACCACACCACGCGGTGGGCTACGACCTCCAATGCATTGACGTTGGAGATCTGTTTGAAAAAGATGGGCAGCAAGCCCCAGGCCACATAGGCGAGCCCGGCGTAAAGTACTCCGGCATTCATGGGGGTGATCTTGTCATTTGATAGTACGGATACTACGCTGCCATTCACCCGACCAGTGTCATACCCGCGTGTTTGGATGCACCAACGTCAAACGTCATGGTTTGCGTGCAACCAGCACCGGAGGCAGTGCGCTCGATCAGGCAATCCGCAAAATCGGCCTTGCCTGCGGCAATAACCCGTAAAGCAGGCATCACCTGATCGGCGTGCTCTACCAGCAGTTGCTTGGTACGCAGAATAGCCTCCAACGCCTGCGTTACCTGTTCATCGGTCAACCCGTAGCTGGAAGTCAACACCCAGTACAACTCAATGACACAGACCTGCGTGATGCATCCGGGGTTGTCGCCATCGAGCGACTCAATCTGTTTGCTCGCCTTGGGCGACTGCCTGAGGTCGTCCTGCATGATTCGCGCGCCGGGCAGGCCGATGTGATGGCGAATGGTCAGCGCGTGGCCGTGGTCTGGCGAAGTACCGACGGCATGACCAACACACTCAGGGCCTGGTTGTCGCGCGACGGTGGGCAAAATTTGAGCATCTCGTTCACTGCGAGTCACAAAATTTCGAATGATCTGCCATCCGGCAGGCGGTAACGCAGGAAGTCTCGCCTGTCTTCGGTCAGTATGTGCGTGCAATCCAATTTTTGCCCCAACCAGACGAGTGATGCATCGGCAAGATCGGCCAGGGACTTTCCCGGCTCGGTGTAGGTTTGCATGTATTTCACCATTTTGGGCAGGTCTACGATGTCAATGTCGTTGACCAACGCGCCACCCGCTGCAATCCAGTCGAGCAGCGCAAAGTGGCCCGAGGGTGACAATATGTAACTTGCCTCCGAGATGCAGGGCCAGGTGGTCACCAAATGCATGCTTTGCGCTTGCGCGGTCCGCAGCTTGGTCTTATACAACTCATGGTGTTCTTCCCTGATATCAAAGAAAGCCACCATCACACTGGTATCCAGCAGGGCGTATTTCATGCGCCGTACTTTGCCCGGGGTTCAGCCGCTAGCAATCCCGTGGCGATGTCAATTTCTACGGTATCGCCCTTTTCAGCCGCATGCTTTTTCTGAACCGCTTCGCGGACCAAGGCCTTCACGTTGGCTGCCTTGTGGGTCGGTTCGGCGGTTTTGGCTAACTCGTCCAAACCGTATCGTTCCCTGGCCAACATCAGCAGCGCGACAGCATCTTTAGGGGCCAGCGCGCTTTCCAGCAAGTCCTGCACAAAGCGGGACTTGGTCACCTTGAGACGACTCACTTCCATCTCAAGACGTTTTTCAATTTCCGGAGTGAGCCGGATAGACAAAGCAGACATAGTGAATTTCCTTGGGTTGGTGTATTTTGTATGACGGAATTTCAGCATACAAAAATACAGGTGTCAAGGTGCCAGCGCCGTCTCAACCTGCGTCAAAACATCCCGCGCACTCCCGGCTACTTCGAAACGACAGGGGTACCAACCACCTCCACAACCGGTTGCCCAAGCGATTTCAAAATATCGCGCACCATCTGCGCCCGGTCCTTCGCCTCGGGTAGTTCGCGCTCGATGCGCAGCTTTTCGTTGCCAGCGAGCTTGATGTGCTTGTGCTTCTGGATCAACTGGATGATCTTCATAGAGTCGATCGGCGGGTTCTTCTCGAAGGTGATGGTGATCAGCGCCGGGCTAGCGTCCACCTTGAGCACACCATAGGGTTTGGCCAGCACGCGCAGGCGGTGCACGTCGATCAGGGTTTGCGCTTGCGGTGGAAGCTTCCCGAACCGGTCCACGATCTCTTCGAGCAGCGCGTCCACCTGATCGGCGTTTTTGGCGGTGGCGAGTTTTTTGTAGAAACTTAAGCGCAAGTGAACATCGCCACAGTAATCGTTGGGTAGCAGCGCCGGGGCGTGCAGATTGATGTCGGTGGTGACGTTCAGCGGGCTCAGCAGATCCGGTTCCTTGCCGTTCTTGAGGCAGCGCACAGCCTCGGCCAGCATCTCGTTGTAGAGTTGAAAGCCGATTTCCAGCATGTTGCCGCTCTGGTTTTCACCCAGCACTTCGCCTGCGCCGCGAATCTCCAGATCGTGCATGGCCAGGTAGAAACCGCTGCCCAGCTCTTCCATCGCCTGAATGGCATCGAGGCGTTGGCTGGCCTGCTTGGTCAGGCCTTCGAGGTCTGGCACCATCAGGTACGCATAGGCCTGGTGGTGGCTGCGCCCCACACGGCCACGCAGCTGGTGTAACTGGGCCAGGCCGAACTTGTCGGCGCGGCTCATCACAATGGTGTTGGCGGTGGGCACGTCGATGCCGGTTTCAATGATGGTCGAACACAGCAGCAGGTTGTAACGCTGGGCAATGAAGTCCCGCATCACGCTCTCGAGCTGGCGCTCCGGCATCTGGCCGTGGGCCACCGCGATGCGGGCCTCGGGAAGCAACTCTTCAAGCTTGGCGCGGCGGTTCTCAATCGTTTCGACTTCGTTGTGCAGGAAATAAACCTGCCCGCCACGTTTGAGTTCACGCAGCACCGCCTCGCGGATGACGCCGTTACCTTCGGTACGCACAAAGGTCTTGATGGCCAACCGGCGCTGCGGCGCGGTGGCGATCACGCTCAGGTCGCGCAGCCCTTCCAGCGCCATGCCCAATGTTCTCGGAATCGGGGTGGCTGTGAGGGTGAGCACGTCCACTTCGGCGCGCAGCGCTTTCATGGCCTCCTTGTGGCGCACACCGAAGCGGTGTTCTTCGTCGATGATGAGTAAACCTAGATTCTTGAAATGTGTGTCCTGGCTCAGCAGCTTGTGGGTGCCCACCACGATGTCAATGGTGCCATCAGCCAGACCTTTGAGGGCCGCCGTGATCTCCTTGCCGGAGCGAAAACGGCTCATCTCGGCCACCTTCACCGGCCACTTGGAAAATCGGTCTATCAGGGTCTGGTAGTGCTGTTCTGCCAGGAGGGTGGTGGGGGCGAGGAACGCCACCTGTTTGCCGCCGGTGATGGCAATGAAGGCAGCGCGCAGCGCCACCTCGGTCTTGCCAAAACCGACATCGCCGCACACCAGCCGGTCCATCGGGCGCGGGCTGACCATGTCCTGAATCACGCAATGGATGGCGGCGCGCTGGTCGGGGGTTTCTTCAAAGCCGAAGTCGTTGGCAAAGGTCTCGTAGTCGGTGGGGGAATACCGAAACGCATGGCCTTCGCGCGCGGCACGCCGGGCATAGATGTTGAGCAACTCGGCTGCCGAGTCGCGCACCTGTTCTGCCGCTTTTCGCTTGGCTTTCTCCCACTGACCGCTGCCCAGCTTGTGCAGGGGCGCTTCATCCGCACTGACGCCGGTGTAGCGGCTGATCAACTGCAACTGACTCACCGGGACATACAACGTGGCTTTGTCAGCGTACTCCAGGTGCAGAAACTCCTGCAACTCGGGCTCACCCGCGGAATTCTTGTTGCCCAGATCCAGATTGATCAGGCCCCGGTAGCGGCCAATACCGTGCGCCGAGTGCACCACCGGGTCGCCAATATTGAGCTCGCTCAGATCCTTGATCAGCGCTTCGACATCACTGACCTGCTCCTGCTTGCGGCGCCTGCGTGCCATCGGCGCCGTGGCAAATAGCTCGGTTTCGGTAATGAAGTCGATGCCCTGTTCCAGCCAGCTAAACCCGTTGGAAAGGCCAGCCGTAGCAATGCCAAACTTCTC
>CAJBVC010000027.1 GCA_903958915.1 uncultured beta proteobacterium | reverse complement strand
CTGGCCCTGTCCAAAGCAATCGAAGCGCTAGGCGCAGAGATCAAGCGGGTCGCCAAAGACGACCCGTCGCGTGCGTTGCAATGTTCCCAGCTGTACGCCAAACTGGGTGCGATGGCACCCCGTATGGGCAGTGTGGTGTCCACCAGCAACCTGTTGCTTGAGCATGGTGCGCAGCCATTGGCAAAGTGGCTGGCGGTCGACGCAGCCAACCAGTTTCTGGTGGTGACCGCCCACGCCAGCCCCATCGTACCGGGCGACCTGTTGCGCCAGTTTCTATGGAGTCGGGTGCGTGGCGCAGTGGTGACCTCCGCTTCGCTCACAAGCTGTGGCAGCTTCGACTATTTCCTGGAGGAAGCCGGTCTGTCTGGCAACCCGCAGGTGCAAACCCTTGAAGTCTCCAGTCCGTTCGACTATGCCAGCCAGGGAAGTCTCACGGTGGTGCAGACACGTGTCGACCCCAAGAATGCAAACGCCTACACAGCGGAGATGGTACAGGCGTTGATGGAAGACCTGACACAGGTAAAGCGTGGAGCGCTGGCACTCTTTACCTCGCGCGCGCAGATGCGATCGGCCGTCGAAGCCATTCCTGGCTTTCTGGTGGACATTGTGCTGGTACAAAACACGCAATCGCGCGCTCGGCTTTTGACAGCGCATACCGAACGGGTGCAAGCGGGGATGCCCTCTGTGCTCTTTGGACTGCAGTCGTTTGGCGAGGGACTGGACCTGCCCGGTGCATTGTGCGAGACGGTGTTCATTGCCAAGCTGCCATTTGCGCCGCCATCCGAACCGGTCGACGAAGCCCGCGCGGAATGGTTGCGCTCGGTCGGTCGCGACCCCTTTGACGAGCTGGTCATTCCCGCCACCGCGATCAAACTGCTGCAGTGGACCGGACGCGCCATCCGTACCGAAGAGGACCGCGCACGGGTGATTTGCTACGACAAGAGACTGGTACAGCAAGCCTACGGGCGGCGTATGCTGGCCGGCCTGCCGCCCTACCGGCTGGAAACCAGGGTGCCGTAAGACGGCGCATCGGTTTCAGACGAAGCGGCTGTCGATGCCTTTGTCGCGCAGTTTCTTTTCGAGTTCCTGGTCTTCCATTTCGCGTTTGCGCTGGCGCTGCTTTTCAAGCTCGGCCTGGCGTAACACTTCCAGTTCTTCTGCCGTTGGTTCCTTGTCAAAACTGAGTTGCGGCCCTGCCGCGCCGGCTGGTTCGCCGCGGGTACTCTTTAGTTTCATGGCCAGACGCAGTTCGTTGGCCGAATCGGCATTGCGAAGGGCTTCCTCATAGCCGATGTGCCCATCGTTGTAGAGCTCGAACAGCGCCCAGTCAAAGGTACGCATGCCCAGTTCGCGCGACTTCTCCATGATGCCTTTGATCTCGGAAAATGCGCCCTTGAAAATCTTGTCGGCGATGGTGGGGGTATTGAGCAATATCTCGATGGCCGCCTTGCGCCCCTTGCCATCCTCCGTGCGCACTAAGCGCTGGGATACGATGCTGCGCAAGTTGGCTGACAGGTCCATCAACAGCTGGTTGCGCCGCTCTTCCGGGAAAAAATTGATGATGCGGTCGATGGCCTGGTTGGCGCTGTTGGCATGCAGGGTGCCCAGGCACAAATGACCGGTCTCTGCAAAGGCAATCGCGTGCTCCATGGTCTCGGGATCGCGGATTTCACCGATCAGGATCACGTCTGGAGCCTGGCGCAAGGTATTTTTGAGCGCATGGTGCCAGGAATGGGTGTCCACGCCAACCTCGCGGTGGCTCACCAGCGACTTCTTGGAAATGTGCACGTACTCCACCGGGTCTTCCACCGTAATGATGTGCCCGGCAGACTCGCTGTTGCGGTGGTCGATCAGTGCCGCCAAGGTGGTGGACTTGCCAGATCCCGTGCCACCAACCACCAGCACCAGGCCGCGCTTGTTCATGATGACTTCTTTGAGCACCGGCGGCAATGCCAGCTTCTCAAAGTTGGGAATCTCGGAGGCAATGGTGCGCACTACCATTGCCACGTTTTGCTGCTGCACGTACACATTGACGCGAAAACGCGACAGCCCGGCGATGGAGATGGCGAAATTGCACTCCAACTCCTTGTCAAACTCCTCCTTCTGGCGCTCATTCATCAGCGAATGCGCGAAGGTACGGGTCAACTCCCCCGTCAGCTTCTGGTTAGACAGCGGCTGCATCGCACCATTGGCTTTCATGCTCGGCGGGAAATCGTTTGCGATAAACAAGTCCGAGCCTCCTGCTTGCCGCATGGCGGCCAGCAGTTTGTGCATGTAGGCGCGTGCCTGTTCTTCGGTAAGTGTTGCCATGGCGCAAAGTATCGACGGCAAAATGACGGAGGTCAACTCCCGGTCATGCGCGCTCACACGCGGCGCTGCGCAGGGGCCTTCGACTCACAGCGGGCTGCACCCAGCCCGGAAACCCTCAATGCCCGGCGAGATGGTTGGCAAAAAGAGACTGGAGCTGTGCCACCGATGGTGCGTTCAAGCGGTTACCGTACTGACTGACAACAGCCGCCGCCGCCTGATTGGCCAGCCATGCAGCCTGCGCATAGGAATACCCCTGGGTGACGGAGTACAGAAAGGCTCCTGCAAACATGTCGCCGGCGCCATTGGTGTCGAGCGCTTTCACTTGGACTGCTTCTATTTCAGTGCGGTTTCCGTCGGCCAGCACAATACATCCCTTGGCGCTGCGGGTAAGGCACACCACGCGCGAAAGCTTCGCCATCTGTTGGCAAATGGTGTCAAGGTCCTGCGAGCCACACCAGGTTTGCGACTCTTCCTCGTTGCAAAACAGGTAGTCCAGACCATCACCCACCATTGCGTCCAGGCCGGCGCGGCAAAAGTTGATCATGCTCATATCGCTGAGCGTTGCCGACAGCGCAACCCCCGCTGCTTTGGCGATAGTGCGGCCCTTCAACGCGGCAGCCAAACCACTCGGCGAAGCCGCCAGGTACCCTTCCATGTAATAGATTTTGGACCTCTGGAGGGCAGATTCGTCGAGCGACGTCTGGTCGAGGTCCGACGTGGCACCCAGGAACGTGCTCATGCTGCGCTCGGCATCCGGAGTAATCATGACCATGCAGCAGCCGGTCTGGCCCGCCACCAAGGCGCCATTGGCAAGATTGCTATTTACACCATTGGCAGCAAGATCGTCTCGGTAATACTGCCCCAATGCGTCGTCTGCAACGCGGCAGCTGTAAAAACCTTTGCCGCCCAATTGCGCCAGCGCCACCACCGTATTGGCCGCTGACCCACCGCCAATATTGCGTGTGGGCAGGTCCTTGACCCCCTCCAGCAGCGCGGCACGCCGCTCGCCATCGATCAGGGTCATGTGGCGTTTGGCAACGCCCATTTCCTGCAAGTGGGCGTCGCTCACCTTGTATTCGGAGTCCACCAGCGCGTTGCCAATGGCATAGAGATCGTATTTCGACATGATGTCCGTTCGAGTTGCTGGCTTACTGTTCAACAAAGGCACGCTCTACCACGTAGTCACCCGGCGACGTCGTGCTGCCTTCCATGAAACCACGCGCATCCAGCAATTCGCGCATGTCTTTGTTCAGTGCCGGGCTGCCGCAAATCATGATGCGATCGCGCACGGGGTCGAGCTTGGGCAAACCCAAGTCTGACTCCAGTTTGCCGCTGGCAAGCAAGTCCGTGGCACGGCCACGGTTCTTGAACGGCTCACGCGTCACACTGGGGTAATACACCAGTTGCGCCTTGACGTAATCACCCAGAAATTCGTGATTGGGCAGATCCACATTGATGAACTCGGCGTAGGCCAGTTCTTTGACCTCGCGCACACCGTGAAACAGGATTACTTTTTCGTACTTTTCGTAGGTGGCCGGATCCCGGATCAGGCACAGAAACGGCGCCAGGCCGGTACCCGTGCCGATCAGGTACAGGTTCTTGCCCGGCAACAGGTAATCGATCAGCAACGTGCCAGTGGGCTTCTTGCCCACCACGATCTTGTCGCCCACCTTAATATGTTGCAGCCGTGAGGTAAGAGGTCCGTCTTGTACCTTGATGCTGAAGAATTCCAGGTGTTCTTCGTAATTGGCACTGACGATGCTGTAGGCACGCAGCAACGGCTTGCCGCTTTCCAGGCGCAGGCCGATCATGGTGAAATGCCCATTGGAGAAGCGCAGCGCCTGATTACGGGTGGTGGTGAAGCTGAACAGACGGTCAGTCCAGTGGTGTACGCTTAAAACGGTTTCTTCCAGAAATGCACTCATCAACAGGCCTTGCAATAGTTCGTAATCAGGGCTTGTACTGCCACCGGTAGGTAGAGGAACGCCATGAAAGAGATGGATTCACTCCCAGCGCAAGGCGCAAACCGCAGACATAGCCTTAGCTATGGCGAGAATTTGCAACGCAGCGATGGGGGTGAAGGCGCGCTTTCATGTTCCGATACCTGCGGATTGCAGTACTGGGGCAAACCCTAGAGTGTAAAACGTCTGCAGGGCCGCTTTTCTTACGATTTGAACGCTGCCGCGTTGGCCACTGCCAATGCGGTCATGTTGACGACACGGCGCACCGTCGCCGAGGGCGTGAGGATGTTGACCGAAGCCGCCGCACCGAGCAGTACCGGCCCAACCGTAACTCCATGCCCGGAGGTCATCTTGAGCACATTGAAGAGAATATTGGCCGAGTCCAGATTCGGACAGATCAGCAAGTTCGCTTCACCCGACAAAGTGGTTTCCGAAAACGCAGAGCGCCGAACGGTCTCCGACAGGGCCGCGTCGCCCTGCAATTCACCGTCACATTCAATGTCGGGAGCCATCTGTCCAAAAAGTTCACGCGCCAGGCGCATCTTGCGCGCCGAGGGGCGGTCCGACGAGCCGAAATTGGAGTGCGACAGAAAAGCCACCTTCGGAGGCAGCCCAAAACGGCTCAACTCCTGCGCTGCCATGACCGCGATGGTCGCCAATTCCTGCGCCGTGGGCTCCTCGTTAACATAGGTGTCTGCAATAAACAGCGCGTGCTTCTCCAGCATCAGCGCGTTCATGGCCGCCATGGTGGTGACGCCCTCCTTCATGCCAATAATGTTGCGCACATGCTGCAAATGCACGTCAAAGCTGCCCAGCATGCCGCACAGCATGGCATCCGCGTCTCCGAGCTTGACCATCAAACTGCCAATGGTGGTATTGGAGCGGCGCACCGCCGCCTTGGCGGCTTCCTGGGTCACACCGCGGCGCCCCATCAACTGGTGGTAGGTTTCCCAGTACTGCCGAAAGCGGGGATCGTCTTCCGGGTTGCAGCACTCCACGTCGCGCCCGAGTTGGATGCGCAAACCGGCCTTGGCCAACCGCGCTTCGATCACCGCGGGGCGCCCAATGAGAATGGGATGTGCCAAACCATCGTCCACCGCCACCTGCGCCGCACGCAATACCCGCTCGTCTTCACCTTCCGCGAAGGCTACGCGCTTGGCTTCTTTCTTCACTGCCTTGGCGGCCGTAAAAACCGGACTCATGAACATGCCGGTCTGGTAGACAAAACGTGACAGTTGCTGGTAGTAGGCGTCCATGTCCTTGATCGGACGCGTCGCCACACCCGACTCTTCCGCTGCCTTGGCAACGGCCGGCGCAATGCGCAGGATCAGGCGCGAATCAAACGGGGTCGGAATCAGATAGTCGCTGCCAAACACCAGTTCCTTGCCAGCGTAGGCGGTTGCCACCTCTTCGCTGATGTCGGCCTTGGCAAGATCCGCAATCTGGCGCACACAGGCCAGTTTCATGGCCTCGGTGATCTTGGTGGCGCCACAGTCCAGCGCGCCACGGAAGATATAGGGGAAACATAGAACGTTATTCACCTGATTGGGATAGTCCGAGCGCCCGGTGGCAATGATGCAGTCCGGGCGCACCGCCTTGGCCAGCTCGGGGCGAATTTCGGGCTCGGGGTTGGCCAGCGCCAGAATGACGGGCTGGCGCGCCATGGTTTTCACCATGTCCTGCGTCAGTACACCGGCGGTGGAGCATCCCAGAAACACATCGGCGTCCTGCACGATGTCACCCAGCGTGCGCGCAGCGGTGTTTTGGGCGTAGCGCTCCTTCGACTGGTCGAAGCCCCCTGGGCGACCGTGGTAGATCACGCCTTTGGAGTCGCAGGCATAAACGTTTTCGCGCTTCACACCCAAACCAACCATCACGTCCAGGCACGCGATGGCTGCTGCGCCCGCGCCCGACACGGCAATCTTGACGCTATCAATCGGCTTGTTGACCAGTTCCAGGGCATTGAGCAAGGCGGCGGAGGAAATGATGGCGGTGCCGTGCTGGTCGTCATGGAACACCGGGATATTCATGCGGTCGCGCAGCTTTTGCTCAATGTAGAAGCATTCCGGCGCCTTGATGTCTTCCAGATTCACACCGCCGAGCGTAGGCTCCATGGCAGCAATGATGTCCACCAGTTTGTCGGGATCGTTTTCATCGAGCTCGATGTCGAACACATCGATGCCGGCAAACTTCTTGAACAGGCAGCCTTTGCCCTCCATCACTGGCTTGCCAGCCAGCGGGCCGATATTGCCCAGACCCAGCACGGCGGTGCCATTGGTGATGACCGCCACCAGATTGCCGCGCGATGTGTATTCGGCTGCCAACGACGGGTCGCGCTGAATATCGAGACAGGGATAGGCGACACCGGGCGAGTAGGCCAAGGAGAGGTCGCGCTGATTGGAGAGCGGCTTGGTCGGGTTGACCGATATCTTGCCACGGGTGGGAGTGCGGTGGTACTCGCGAGCGGCGTCACGCAGAGCTTGCTCTGCCGGTGAGAGGGTGGTCATGCTGGTTTGTCTCCGTGTTTTTAGTGAGTCGCCATTGTGACTAACAACAGCGCTCAAAAGCTGACGGAGATCAAACCATGCGCATTGCGATCAGTCGCCCAGGCAGATCCCGAGGTCGCGCGCAGTCTGCACCGTGTCGCTGTCAAGTGGCACGGCCTTCATGCGGCCCGCCACCTCCTCGAGTGCAATGTAGTCCACGTTGGGAAACGCCAGCGCCACCATGACGCCCGATAGCCCCTCATCCAGCGCCCGCACCGCCGCTGCGCCAAATCGCATCGAAGCCAGCCGGTCAAACGCGGTGGGACTGCCTCCACGCAACAGGTGGCCAAGTACTACCACACGTGTGTCTTTGCCGGTGCGTTCTTGTAACGCCTTGGCAATACGGTCACCAATACCACCCAGGCGTTCAGCATGGCCGATCTCTGCCGCTTCAACCACTTCCAGGTGCCCGTCCTTGGGCATGGCGCCTTCAGCCACCACCACCACCGAATACATGCGGCCATCGTTGTCGCGACCGCGAATAACATTGACCACTTTCTCCAGGTCGAACGGAATCTCCGGCATCAGGATGGCGTGGGCGTTGCCCGCAATGCCGGAGTGCAGTGCAATCCAGCCCGCATAGCGCCCCATCACTTCTACCACCATCACCCGCTGGTGGCTGTCGGCGGTGCTGTGCAGGCGGTCAATACACTCGGTGGCAAACGCCACAGCCGTGTCGAAGCCGAACGTCGTCAT
>CAJBVC010000026.1 GCA_903958915.1 uncultured beta proteobacterium | reverse complement strand
TCCTCCAGAGCGAGGTGTCCTGGCGTGCCTTGCGGCATTTGCCGTAACAGTCGGCTCCAGTAATCGGCTGCAAGCGCGAACTGTCTATCCTCGTATGCTGCGCTCCCGGCCATCTCCAGAGCCTTCGGATAGTCTGAACGCAATGCAAGTGCGCGCAATATCAGTTCGGTTGGTTTTCCCCTGAGCGTGCCGCCCTGCGCCATGCCAAGTGCATCGGCCCAATCGCACAGGACACCGGGGTCCGCTGCGACTTTGGTTGAAACCGAAACGGCCTTCTCAAATGCCGCGCCGGCTTCTGCATAGGCGTTTGCTTCAACCGCCGCATATGCCAGAAGTGCCCAGCCTCGGCCATCGCGTGGATAGCGCTGCGCCTGCTCACGCAGGGTGTCGAGCGACAACGTATCGCCCGAACCTGTTAGCGCAGACTGCTGAGCAACCGCGGGGGTGGGTTGGCCTGTGGGAATTGACGTGGCCTCCGGCGGTGAACCGATCCATAGGTACACCGCCGCAAGGATCAGGATGCCGCCACTCAGCATCCATGCGCCCATGCGAGCCTGCAGGTGCGATCTGATCGCCGCAGTGGCGTGTGTCACGCCGACACGCATCCCGGGCAATCAGCGGGCAGCGGTGGGCACGGTTGGCATCGCACTCGCAACAGGCGCCACAGCCGCGCCGCGTCGAGCGGCCATGCCATCTTCAAGTTGCTTGATGGCAGCCTGTGAAATTGTTATCGACTTGTTGAGTGATTCAACAGCCTCATCCGGGTTATGAAAGTGCGCACCATTGCTGGCAGTCCACCACTCCCAGTTAATGTGCGCCTCGAAATGTTTCTCGCGCACTTGGCTGAGGATGTCTTCACCGACACCAACACCCTTTGCCTCCTCGAATTTGTCAATCATGCGCGACAGCCAGAACTCGGCCTTGCGCACCTTGCCCTGCACACGGTTCTTCAAAGAATCGATCGAATACTGTGCTTGCACCTCGGTCCAAGAGTCATGGCAGGTGAGGCAGGTTTCCTTGAGATAGCGTGACGGACTGGTCTGCCAGTGCGACGTAAAGATCTTGCCGGTCTTGGCATCTTTCACCTTTGGCATGTGGCAATCCGCGCAGTCAGCCCCCGCCTTCTGGTGCACACTTCCGTAGTAGTTCTCCACGTCTGGATGCTGTCCCTTCCACAGCATTGCTCCAGTGATGCCGTGTTTGAAGTCACGGAATTTCAGGTCGTTGTAATGCTTGGCAAGGTCCGCTACCTTCTTGAACGGGAAGTGGTTGGTGCGGCCGTCGGCCATTGTCACCGGCTTGCCTTCCAGGTCAGTGCCTGGATTGCAGTTGTATTCAACGTGGCACTGTGCACACATCAGGTTCGAGTCGGGGCGCGACAGCAGTCCGATCTTGCGCGTAAAACCACGCGTTCCAAGGTCGCGGATATCGATCTTCGCAGCCTTGCGGTCGGCATGCCACACGGTGTCCTTCTCAGGGCGCGACACTGCCTGTAGCAATGCGTCGCGTACGATGCGCGGCGCGGTACTGTGGGGGTCGTGGCAGAAGAAGCAGTTGAGCGAGTGATTGACATCCTTCACGAAATCAACCACTTTCGATGTTCGGCTCCATTTGGCTCCGGGCACCGGATCGCCCATGTATGCCCAATCAAGGATGTGATCCGCGGTCTTGCAGGACATGCATACTGGGTTGGCCGCTGCGGCAGTACCCGGCTTGAACGCCTTGTGGTCCTGGCCCGGGTATTGGTCCTTCAGGACACTCCAGATTCCGAAATTGCCACCCGGCTGCGTCAAAAATTCCCAACCCGACGTGGACTTGTAGCGGCCGCCGAAAGCCCGGTCAACGACGACTTGATCATACAAAGCGAAAGCATGCGAACGCGGCTCGTTGTGCTCGCGAGTGAAACCGTGCGGAGTCATCAGCTTTTCGAAAGCAGGATTGGGCGCGGGACCGGTCGCCAGTCCCTTTTCCTTGCGTGCAGTCTTGTTCCAGTTCATCGTGTACAACGTGTCGAACTGGTTCTTGTGGCAGTTGCCGCAGACTGCCGGGTCCGTATTCGTGGTGGGCCGGACCTTCTCGTCTGCCAGATGTGTGTCCAGCTTGCCGTGGCATGCCTTGCATCCGACCGCTTGATGCTTTCCTTCCAAGCGGAATCCCTTGATCGGCTCGTGGCACTTGTTGTAGCAGGAGGCGGCCTCGGCGGCGATCGCCTTGAGTGCCGCTGGGCTCGGGGGGGCTGCGGTCGTCGTCAAAACTTGGGGTGGACCGCCCTTTTTCGCGGGGGCCGCCGGTGCAGCAAGCGCGGATGCTGCGCCGACGAACATTGCGAAGGCGAGCGCCACACTGGCGATACTGCGCACGGGTTGCGTAATTGAAATGTTCATAAAGATCTCTCGTAGCCAAACCAAACTTTGTTCAAGTCAAATCTAGCAGCAGCGGTCATCGGCAGCAATATGCCAATTCGCCAATCGAGTCGGTCGTTGATACATATCAACCATGTGGAGGCGCGTCGCAGTTCCGCGTTTCTTTGGCCGCTTTAGTGCAAAGCCAGTGCACTTGCCCGTTCAGGCTGGAGCCAAAACGGTGGACAAGAAGGTGAAGTGCGGGCTTTGCGGATGAGCTTCTCATAGCTATCGATGCCGCCATGGTTGAAAACCAGATGCAAAGCGGTCCCCGCCAGGCGGTCCACCATCCCATCCAGTTGCGCATCGGTGATATCGGACTTGTAGGGCAAATCAGCCACCAATTCCATGCCAAGCTCTTTGCGCAGAAGT
>CAJBVC010000025.1 GCA_903958915.1 uncultured beta proteobacterium | reverse complement strand
CAGGTCTGGACCACCGACTTGGTGGAAACCTCTACCGCAATCCACTCGTCGCCACTGGCAAACCCTGCGAGTTCGGCTGCGCCACCGCGCATGACTTGCTGGATGTGCACCCCAGGGCCATCCTTGACCCGCAATCCCAGTCGCATCGCCATCGTGTCTGGCTCCGTCTGCACTGCAATTCCGTGCTTTGCGAGTAACTGAAGCACCGGCAACTCCGCCGTGCTGTGCACCCAGCGTTTCAATTCCGTAGCGAACGAGCGGCCAGCCAACTGTTGCACTACATCGGCAAGATCGCTTTGCGCCATCGGTCCGCCGTTGCAACGTTTCCAGAGTGCCACCATGACAGCGTCCAGGGATGTGCGACCCTCCAGGCGTAACGTCAGGTCCAGGCACAAGGCAATCAGTGAACCCTTGGTGTAGTAGCTGATGGTGGCATTCGGGGTGTTTTCGTCTTGACGGTAGTACTTGACCCAGGCATCGAAGCTGGCCTGAGCCACGGTCTGTACCAGGCGCCCGGGCGTCTGGTTGACCTGGTTAATGGTTTTGGAGAGCAGGCCCAGGTAGGTTTCGTGGTCAATGCGCTTGGATCGCACCAGGAAAACGTCATCGTAATAACTCGTAAACCCTTCAAAGAACCACAACAGCTCGGTGTAATTCTCACCGGTGTAGTCATAGCGTGCGAGTTCCGCGGGGCGCAGGCGTTTGACGTTCCAGGTGTGGAAGTATTCATGGCTGATCAACCCCAGCAACCGTGTGTACCCTTCATTGGGCTTTGCAGGTGCCGATCTGTCAGGCACTCCATCGGGCAGGCGCGGCAAGTCTTTGCGAGGGCAGATCAACGCAGTGGAATTGCAGTGTTCCAGGCCACCGTAACCATCGTGGACCGCATTGAGCATAAAGACGTAGTGGGTGTACGGCGGTTTGCCTTTGCCGTGCCAAAAGCGAATTTCCGCCTCACAGATCTTTTGGGTGTCTGCCAATAACCGGTCGCCGTCAAAGGACGGCGGGGCACCCGCGACGACAAAGCGATGTGGCACGCCACACGCCTTGAATGTGCCGCTCCAGAAATCGCCCATTTCAACCGGGCAGTCGACCAATTCATCGTATTTGGCGTATTGGTAGGAGCCAAAACCCTTCCCGTCAACTTTCAGTGCGCGGGCGCCTGTGGCGACTGACCAATGGGCAGTTTGTGCAGAAGTGATGACTTCCAGCGTGTGAACGGCTTGTTCTTGGCCGTCGACCCGCAAACACAGGCTGGTGCCGTTGAAAAAACCGCGCTGGGTATCAAGCCAGGCAGTACGCACCGAGTTATCGTAGGCGTACACCTGGTAGGTCACAGTAAGGCTCTGGCCTGGCCTCGAAGTTACTTCCCACTGGTGTTTGTCCAGCTGGCGCAGGGGCACTGGATTGCCGTCCTGTGTGGCCTGCGGATTTTGCAGATGTTTTGAGAACTCGCGCACCAGATAGCTGCCGGGAATCCAGACGGGCAGAGTGAGCCGTTGCATCGCTGCTGGTTTTCCCACCGTAAGCGTGACGCTAAACAGGTGGGCCTGGAGGTCGGCCGGGTCGACGCGGTAATGGACGGTAGACATGATTTAAAAGAAAAGTGGCCGAAACGCCCATGGATAAAGCGTAAGCAGCTATCGAAATTGCAGCGGTCGGACGGGTGCCAACGGATGCGTCGGCTAGCCCTTGATGGCCGAAAGATGCGATTCGATCTGTTTGGCGTCGATGGCTCCAGGGACCCGAAGACCATTGCTGAAAATGAGCGTGGGGGTTCCATCAACCTTGTGCTTGCGACCCAAGTCCACGTTGCGTGTCAGCGCTGTCGAGTCGCATGTACTTGCTGCAGCGGCCACGGGTTGGTCACGCACCATCCAGTCCAGCCAGGTCTTGGCGCGGTCTGGCGCGCACCAGATACCTTTGGACTTTTCAACCGAATCTGGCCCAAGTATGGGGTAGAGGAACATGTAGACCGTCACGTTCTCGATTTTCTGGAGATCGCGCTCGAAGCGCTTGCAGTAGCCGCAATTCGGATCCTCGAACACGGCCAGTTTGCGACTGCCGTTACCCCGCACCATGGTGAACGCGTCTTTGAACGGCAATGCGTCGAACTGGATGGCGGTGAGTTTCTCGACCCGCTCTTCCGTCAGGTTGCGGCGCGCCTTGGTGTCGATCAGCGACCCCTGAAAGAGGTAGTTGGCCTGCGCGTCGGTGTAATAGATGTCGGTCCCGTTGACCCGAATTTCATAAAGACCTGGAATGACTGACTTGTTTACCTCGTCAATGGACTTGAGTTGCGGCACGCGCTCGGCAAGGTTCTTTCGGATGGCAGCTTCCTGGGCAAGGCTACCGGATGCCCAAAGGGTCAAAACGACAGCAAGTGAAGCAAATGGGGCACGCAATTTCATGAGGAAGCTTTCCGATGGGGAGGTTGTGAGGAGGAGGCGCCCATGGCACGACGGGCCACCCAGTGTTTGATGGATCCGCTGCGTTCAAATTGGTTCATTCCCCAATTGCGCAAGGCGCGAAGACCGGGATGGTCCTGGGTGAAAAGTTGCTGCAGTGCGTCGTTGGCCTGTCCCATCAGGGCAAATTCGGCCTTGCGCGCACGCTCGTACTGGCGCAGCAGTCGGTGATCGTCGAGCTCGCGCCAACTGGTTTTGGTGGTCAGTACGCGGACCAATTCCATGACATCCGCCAAGCCCACATTGAGTCCCTGACCGGCGAGTGGATGCATATTGTGGGCAGCATCCCCAGCCAGAACCCAACTGCCCTTATCCGAAGCGCCAATCCAGCGCTTGGCTTGCGCTTGCTGCAGCGGCCAGACGTTGCGCACGCCAGCCAGTGTGATGCTGCCCATGCGGCCATGGCTGGCAGTTTCAAGATGTTGGCAAAACTCTGCGTCGGGCGCTGATTGCAATTGTTGCGCTCTGGCTGGACTCACCGACCAGACTACCGCGCATTGGCTCCCCTGAGGGCCGTCCAATGGCAAGAAGGCAAGAATCTCACCCCGGTCGAACCACTGCAGCGCCACCTGTTCATGGGTTTTGCTGCAATGGATGCGCGTGGCGAGCGCACTCTGACCATAGGGCGTGGCCTCCCAGTCGACGCCAAACTCTTCACGCGAGCGGCTCGCACGGCCTTCGCAGACAATCGTCAGCGTGGCATCCCGTGGTGCATCAACAACCTCAATCAGCGGCTGAAAACGTACGGCCTCGCGCAGGCGGGACTCCAGCACGGGTACATCGACGATCCAGTTCAACGCCGGCGCGCCCTGCTCGGTTGCGGAAAACGCAACGTAACCCCCGTCGGCGGTTTGCACCTGCATGGACAGGACGGCTGTTGCATGTTCATCGTCAGGCCAGCAGCGAACGCTCTCCAGCAGTTCGCGCGACACCAGGTTGAGGGCATAAGCCCGCACGTCGCTCGTGGCCGGTGTCTCGTCAGCGACCAGCGCAACGCGCAACTGCTTTGCGGCAAGGTGCAGTGCCAGCGACAGCCCCACTATGCCGGCACCACGGATACAGATATCAAAATTCTTCGCCATGCGCGGATTGTAGAAGGCTCCCCTTAAACCTACTGCGCCCGGTGGCGAACGCAGCTACTGATCAGAGTCCAATTCAGCCGCTTGCGTATCTTGCGGCTCGAGGAATCGAATGGGACGACGCGTGCGCGTCCCCATCTTTTCCAGCAGCCCTTCGAGCGCTTGCAATACAACATCGGGCGCCAACGGGTTCTCGTGCAGCAATACACACGCCGCCTGAAAATGCAGAGTGACTTCGGGTTTGAGTCCGGCCAGGGGAATCAGTCCGGAGCCGATCAGCTTGACCATGCGCTCACTGACTTTCTGGCGAGATGAAACACCTTCCAGCAAGAGGCCGAACTGGGCAACACCTGTACGGCCGGCCGGGTCAATGTCACGCAGAATTCGCTGCAATTTCACGACCCCCCGCAACACGCACTGCTCACCAACGGCCGGCCCGAGCGCGTCCAGAATGTGCTGGTGGTTGCGAATGGTCACAAGCACCAATGCCACCGGTTCGCGCTGGTTCATCACACGGTGATAAGCGGCATTGAGCTGAATTTGGAACTGTGGCCGACTCAACAGTCCGGTCAATGCATCCTGCGTGGCCAGTTGGTCTGCTCTGAGCCGCAACTGTTTTCGGTCATGGGTGACGCGGCCCAGCGAATACACAAGAATCGGAACTGCTATGGCGACCGAAAGGGACGTCATGTAGCGCATTTGCCAGAAGGTTTGCACCAACCCGGCGGACTCTGAAATCAGACGTAGCAGACCCAGAAATTGGGGGAGATACGCTGCAACCAGCCAGAGTCCAATCGGCGACCCACCGCGCCAGGCAAGAATCGTGGCAGCCAAGCCCACCGTTGTGGCCGCGAACATGAAGCCTGCGCACAGGATGTCTGCCACCGACCTGTCGACCACGGCAAACAGCAGTGTGGATGCGATAGTGGCCCAGCCGACGATTTTGAGAAACGCGTGGTAACGATCGTAACGGGTAGAGAGTTCATACAACTGGCGCACAAACAGCAGTGCCAAACCAATGGTTATCACGGGCAAAATGCTGTTGGCCCAGTCAGCCCATTCTGGCAAATAGCGCCACAGGTGCAAGTTCAGCACGCCGTTGATCTGGGCGATCGTCAAGGCAATGGCAAGACCGTAAAACGCAGCCAGTGCATCGGACCGATCGCGGTGTTCGACATAGCGCAATGTTGACAACAACACGAGTGTCAGCAGCGCGCCCAACATGAGTCCCAGGTTGGTCGCTTCCAGCTGTCTTTGCGACTCGCGGGCGTGGCTGGGGGCGAGCCGAATGGGCACGCTCGTGTGCTTGAAGTTCTGTACTTCCAGATAAATTTCCTTGGTCACGCCTTCGGGAAGATCCAGAGAAAACTCGGGATACAAGCCATGGCGACTCCAGTCCACCTGAGCTAGAACGTCGCCATTGGATTGACGGGACCAATGGCCGCGGCTATCGCGCTGGTAATGATTGACCAGGTCCAGTGTCGGCAGCGGCTCATTGAGGGTCCAGGTGTCTTCGCTTTGCGGTGCGCGCTGCAGGCGAAGCCTGATCCAAAGACGTTTCCCGTCTTTCAACTGGTGGCGTTCCAACGCGTCGGACATTGAGAATAGTTCCGGTGCCGCCGCTTCTTTGGTGATGTCGGCTG
>CAJBVC010000024.1 GCA_903958915.1 uncultured beta proteobacterium | reverse complement strand
TGGTTTCGCCCAATGACATGAACGCTGCATTGCCCCGGGTGATCATCGCGCCCATCACCAGCGCCGGGCAGCCCATGGGTTGCCGCCCCGAGGTGGTTTTTCAACGAAAGAAGGCGCGCATCCTGCTTGACCAGATGCGCTGCGTGGACAAAGTGCGGTTGGGTAAGAAGATGGGCAAGATTGACGAAGCCTTGTGGCGTGGCGTTTTGTTGGAGATGCTGAGTTGAACGTTGACGTCAGGCCCCAAAGTCGACGGCTTTGACCCCACCACACACCGCATTGGCCCGAGAAATGGATGCTAAATCAGGCTGTAGAGCCCTTGGAATGTGCGTAAGGCGCTTCTGATTTGATAGCGAATATGACATCCGCTGCGGGTGAATCGTGGGTTTTGAATGGGGGCTGTGAGGGGCTGTTGTGCAGACGTTTGCAAACGGTCACTAAAGGCGGTTTTCGAGCCTCCCACTTCGTTTGTGCCAGCAGTACTGCGAATTTACAAGCGTCTGCGTAGTCAGGTGCGCTACCCTTTAAGCCGCTCCATACTCATCGCCAATTTCTGTCGCATGTGAGCAAGTTGAGTTCTTTTCTGGATTGCTTCTTCCGCGTCCGTCGCGCTATCTATCGTGCGAGCGAGCGCCTCGATGTCCCGCATTAGTTCTACCTCGGGCGGTACAAAGCCTGCGTCCTTGAGAATCTTGAAGCCCATCCGCAATTCTTCAGGGGTTTCTGCGTAACCATCTCCAAAATTCAACGGCTTTCCAAAGTTCGACGCAGATTGGAGTTCCCCACTCCTCTCGGACTCAGCGAGTGATCTTCCAATGTGATCCTCTACCAGTCGCAATCGATTTTCCCGCTTCTGCTCGTCAGCGTTCATGGTTCTCCTATGCGAATTGCCTAAGTCCTGAAACGGATAGATTTTGCCGCGATTTGATTTGGTCGTACACACAAATGACGGCTTCCAGATGAGAAATTCCGACGGACGAATGTTGGCAGCCAGTCCGTTGCAGTCGCCAAAGTTCCTTGCCTACACCGAATCGGCGCAGGAGTACGAGCGCGAAGCTTCAGGCTCTTTGCCGTGCGCCTTGTCAGTTCTCGAATAGGACGCCTCCACTGCCACAGGTAGAGTGCATTCATCGTGCAGCTATTGCAAGTGGGTGTGCTAGTCCTGTACATGTACAGGAAGGACATTGAAATTGGCAAGCCGGGATCTGGCAGCGCTTGAATCACTTGCGGCAACTTGGTGGCGCGGGGTATTCTTCGCAACATTCTGTGCCGGCACACGACCGGCCTTGCCACCCCAAGGAGCCACACCATGGATTTCTCGCAATTCTTCAATTATGGAGGTGACGACGTCAAGCAGACAAAAGGCAACTTCGTCTTCCTTGCGGATCTGCCCGCAGAGGAGTGGGAGCATATTCTTGACGCGACGCAGAGTTATCGGTTCAATGCAGGAGACACTGTAGTAACCCAGGGCGACGCAACACGCGCCATGTATATCGTCGCAAGCGGTGAACTCGAAGTTGTCTTCATTGGCGACAAGGGAGATGCCAAACCGATTTCGTCCATCGATTCGCTTTCGGTCTTTGGTGAACAGGCCTTTTTGGATGGGCTGCCGCGCTCAGCCACGGTGCGTGCAAAAACCGCAAGCGAACTGCGCATGCTGTCACGCGAAGACTTCGACACACTCGCCGTGCGCTATCCCGATCTGGCGCGGCAACTGCTCCTTGATCTGGGACGCATCCTTTCACTGCGCCTGCGTGAAATGATGTCGTTGGCCATGCAGGGTGGGCGCTGACATGGCTGCCGTCAGCAATTTCCCCAACTATCTGCAAATTCCACCGTTGCTATCGCTTCGGGTCTGGCACGCGTTGCGCGTGCTGTCAGTTCTGTCGGCATTGTCGATGGCAGCGCTGCTGGTGGCACGGCCGCAATGGGGGCTTCCGCTGTTCTGGTTGGTGATCGTGCCGGTGTTGCCCGCGGTGTTCATGATTGTTCCCGGGCTGTGGCGCAATCTGTGCCCGCTGGCGGCGATGAACCAGGCCCCGCGGCTGTTTGGCTTCACGCGCGGGCTTTCGCATACGCCGCGCATCCGCGAGTACAGCTACGTGATCGGCATCACGTTGTTTTTCTTGCTAGTCTCCAGCCGCAAATGGTTGTTCGATCAGAGTGGCGTTGCGAGCGCGGCCTTGATCGTGTTTGGACTGGCGGGTGGATTCGTCGGCGGCGCCCTGTTCAAAGGCAAAAGCGGGTGGTGTAGCAGCATTTGCCCACTTTTGCCGGTACAGCGGCTTTACGGCCAGACGCCGTTGAAACTGGTCGCGAATTCCCATTGCCAGCCCTGCGTCGGTTGCACCAAAAACTGCTACGACTTCAATCCCAAGGTTGCCTATCTCGCAGATCAGTACGATAGTGACCGCTACCATGTGGGCTATCGGCGCTTTTTTGCTGCCGCATTGCCAGGCTTCATCCTCGCTTTCTTTACGGTCACAGGCACAGCTTCGCCATTGGCACCTGTGCAAGGCGACATTCTGCTGGTGCCGCTGTATGCGCATTTCCTGCTGTACACCGGCATCAGCATGGCGATTTACCAGTCGCTCGACACCTTTGCCAAGGTGCCGACCAACAGCCTGAATGTGCTGTTTGGCGCCGCCGCACTCAACACCTACTACTGGTTTGCTGCAGACGGCATGTTCAAGGCCTTATCGGCGCTGAACGGAAACTGGGCGGTGCCGCCAGAGGCTCCCTATGTCGTGCGCGTTCCTCTGTGGATCGTCACGGGCATGTGGCTATGGCGCGGCTTTGCAACAGAGGATTTGTTCCGGCGCGAGTTCATCACCAAGACGGTCACGCAAACCGTGGGCGTTGGCCAGGGGGCAGTTGCGGCCCTGCGTAAGGCAGCCCAGCAGGCCAGTACCCAATTGGTGATCGAGCCAGACCAGCGCCAAGTGGCAGCGACGCCGGAGCAGTCCCTGCTGGAATTGATAGAAGGCTGCGGTGCCCGAATCGAATCCGGGTGCCGCATGGGGGTCTGCGGTGCCGACCCGGTCGCTGTTCGCGAAGGCCTGGAGAATTTATCCCCACCCGATGACGATGAGTGCAACACGCTGGCGCGCCTTGGCCATGCTGACAACACGCGCATGGCCTGCAAGGCACGCATCAAGCAGGGCCAAGTGACGATCGCCCTGGTTCCGGACAAGCGACTGGTGATGTCCACGGCCACGTCAGAGAAATTCGATGCGGCAATCCAGCACGTCGTTGTGGTCGGCAACGGCATTGCGGGTGTGACCGCTGCTGACCACCTGCGCCGCGGCCATCCGAGCTGTCGCATCACCGTGGTGGCAGATGAAAATCACCACTTGTACAACCGCATGGCGATCACGCGCCTGGTCTATGGCCGCTCGGCCATGCAAGGACTCTATTTGATGCCAGAGAGCTGGTACTCCGACCGCAACATTGACGTCATGCTCAACACCGCCGCGCGCGCGATTGATCCCTCAAACCACGAGGTCATGTTGGCCGATGGCGAGACACTAAAGTACGACCGCCTGATCGTCACCACCGGCAGCAACAGCTTTGTGCCGCCCCTGCCAGGGTATGGCGGCGCTGGATGCTACGTGCTGCGCTCGGCCGACGACGCGATGGATGTGCGCAGCTACGCGCAAAGCAGTGCGGCGCGCCACGCCGTAATCGCCGGCGGTGGCCTGCTCGGTCTGGAGGCGGCCTATGCGCTGCACAAGCTTGGCCTGCAAGTCACCGTCCTTGAGCGGAACAAGTGGCTGTTGAATCGCCAACTCGATGAGCGTGGCGGCCGACTGCTGGAGTCCTATCTGAGCAACCTTGGCGTGCGCATACTGACCGGGGTGCAAATCAAGGCGTTGACCCAATCCAGCGGCGCGCAGCATGTGCAACTGGATGAAGGAGAGCCACGCCGGGCCGACCTCTTCATTGTTGCTGCCGGGATTGCGCCCAACACTGCGCTTGCGAGCGCTGCCGGTCTGGCGGTCAAGCGGGGCATCGTGGTGGATGCACAGATGCGTACAAGTGCCGACGACATCTACGCAGCAGGCGACGTTGCCGAGATTGACGGCAGGGTGATGGGGCTGTGGCCGGTAGCGGTTGAGCAGGCAGAAATTGCAGCGCGCAACGCGCTTGGCGAATCACGGAGTTACGAGGAGCCGGTCTTGTCGACGCAACTCAAAGTAGTGGGCGCCGACCTTATCTCTGTTGGTCACTTCAATCCCAGCCCGCAAGATACCACCATTGTTGAAGAAGACATCAGCAGTCACCGCTACCGCAAACTGGTTGTGCGTGACGGCATCCTGGTCGGTGCTATCTTGATTGGCTGGCCTGAGTTGATAGAGCCAGTGGGCAAAGCCGTGAAAAAGAAACAATCCCTGAACGCTGTTGCTGCGCAACTCAAAGCTGGCGACTGGTCATTTTTTGCTGTGCGCAGCAACTAGGGTCTTTTTGCCAGGCCCCCTCCGGCTCAATTTGCACGCTATCAGTCGGTTGTAGCAACCATCCAACATCGGCGGCGCACGTTCCGGGGATGCGCTATAGACAATGACTGATCTACGGACAACAGATAGCAAAGAGCGATCACAGGTTTTGGTCCATGGACGGCACCCTTAGTCGCTCGATTGAACGGCATGTGGAACGCAGGTCGGCAATGCGTAGACCCGCTACTCTACCCGTTGCTGGCATAGCAAAAGGCCACCCACTTCCAATCGTCCGGATCTATCCCGAGCAAGAGTAGACCGTAGCCAACGCATTCACCAACACTAACTGAACTGGCATGTCGACTTCGTAGCTGCCTTCATTGCGTTTGAGCTCCGCTTCGTACAAGTTTCGCGCGTGCCGAGGTTCTAAACGTCGGGCGTTAAGGCAGATCTTGGGGGCGGCTCCGTTGCGGATGCCATACCTGTGCGCCTCAAGGACCCCTTCCATCACTCCTACCAGATAGTAATTGGCATAGTGAACGCCTTGATTGCTTGACTTTTCGAGGTTGCGCAATTCACGCAAAGACATTGCACATACGGAAGTCGCAAGACTGCTGCCAACCAGAATCAACATGGCACTCCGAGCGACAGTAGTGGGTTCACATTCAGTACCAACGGTAACTGGCCCCCACCCCCTCCCGTCCGATTGGCAGCATGGGGCTGATTTTGGGGCGGCGGGGTGGCAGCCGGGAAAACTTTCGGTGGCTACCTGACGACTCGTCGACTTTACGCCACCTGTCGCCCGGCAAAACCCTTGCAAATCATGGTCTGGCATCGAGGCGACGGGTGCCTCGGGTGGGTTGGAAAGTTTTTTCTGACGTGGGGTATGCTGGAGCCACTGGCTTTGATCGAAAGTCTCATGGCCGGTATGGCTCAATCGGTAGACCCGCTGTTCCGCGGTGGAAGCGGCTGTTCAGTGCGTGTGTCCGTCTAAAACAGATAAGCTAACAGCGACACGAAAACTACTCTTCTGCCCGCTATGCCATCAATGGTGCCGACTGACATTTCACTTTCCCCTGCGGGACTCAACGAATTCGACTACATCTACCGCCTGTGTGAGGCAACAATGCGCGAATATGTTGAGGCCGATTTGGGCGATTGCTTTGAAGCTATCGCGGGTCCGACGATTGCCGCATTGATAGCGAAGGGTTTGTTTTCGACGATTGAAGTGAATGGCGAGCGTGTCGGTGCAGTCGCGGTTGAGCAGCATCAAACCCACCATCAACTTGAAGAACTGTACGTGCAGCCGTGTAGCCAGAATCAGGGCGTCGGTAAGGCAGTCATGCTCATTGTTATTGCTGAGGCAGGTTTGCGGCGAATGCCCATCCGGCTTCACGTCCTCGCGTCGAATCGGGCTCGGATGTTCTATGAACGACTTGGCTTCGTGGTTACAAGGGCAGCGAAAGAGGTGACCTACATGGAACGAACATCTTGAAGAGTGCGAATAACGCCGCAATCGTCAACGCTGACAGTGCTGGTGCCAGAATGTCCGCTGTCTGGCAATTTGGATTTCCGCTTTGTGCCTTATGGCGACGCTCGGAAACACGCTTTCTCCGACCTCCATTTTGCTGGCGCGCTCGAAGCGGGATTGAGGCCCGGCACGCACATCAGCAGCCCGCATTACTTCCCGCCGCCACCCAGCTTTAAAAAGTCGCCATCCTTGCCAAGCGACAGCATGCCGCTTTGCGCGTAGATGCCGAGCTTGGCGCGGGTGTCGGTGATGTCGAGGTTGCGCATGGTGAGTTGGCCGATGCGGTCCAGCGGTGAGAAAGGTGCGTCTTCCACCTTCTCCATGCTCAGGCGCTCGGGAGCGTAGGTGAGGTTAGGGCTCTCGGTGTTGAGCAGTGAGTAGTCGTTACCACGGCGCAGTTCCAGCGTCACGGTGCCGGTGATGGCACTAGCCACCCAGCGTTGCGCGGTTTCGCGCAGCATGATGGCCTGGCTGTCGAACCAGCGGCCCTGGTAGAGCAGGCGGCCTAGTTTGCGGCCGTTGTCGCGGTACTGCTCGATGGTGTCCTCGTTGTGGATGCCG
>CAJBVC010000023.1 GCA_903958915.1 uncultured beta proteobacterium | reverse complement strand
CACCTCCCCAGCGCTCCAGTATCCGGAAATACGTTGAGCCGGGCGTACCCTGCCAGCGCCGCAAATGGTCGTCGATGGTGGCCAGCAGATCGCCATTGCGGTTCTTTGCAGTGGCAAAGAAGAGCCGGGACGGCTGAAACAGGATGGGGGTGGTCACCAGTTTGTAGTTGGGGGCCTGACGGTCGCCAAACTGATGGTTGGAGACCACGGCATCGGCTTCGTGGGCGGCAACCCGGGCAAAACCTTCCAGCAGCGAGTCAACCTCCACCCATTGCACCGCGACGTTAAAACTGGTCAGCAGGTTTTCCAGATACTCGCGCTGCACGCCACCCTGCATCGCCGCGATGCGCTGGTTCCTCAGGTCGAGTAACGACTGAATGCCGTGACCCTCGCGTTGGTACACCTGCGACCAGCTGTGCAGTACAGGCGTGGCGTGAAAGCTAAAAGTTTGGGCTCGAACTTCGGTAAACGCCACGTCCGGCATGAGGTCAATGGTGCCGGCCTGGACCGCCTGCAGGCACGCCTGCCATTCGCATGGCACGGGTGTAATGGTCCAGCCTTCCTCGGCGGCGATGACGGCAACCATGTCGCCAAAGATCCCGGAAGCCTTGCCTTGTTCATCGAGCGATATTTTCGGGGCATTGGGATAAACGCCAACCCGTACCTCGCGCGCGTGCAACTGCGCGCACAGCACCAGCATGGCCCACAGCAGCGCGATGCGCAGGCAGTGACGGAGGGCGGAGGATTGCATCTGGACCGGATTATTGCGCCATTCGCTTGGCTGCGACACAACTTTGCCGGCCAATGCAGGCGCTTTGCGACGACACGACGCTGGCGCTCAGTACAATGCGACTTGCATCCAACGAGCAAGTTTCGTGCCTTTATGAATTCAATCCTTCCACTGCTGTGCCTGTTCCTGGCATTGGGCGGCCTCGCAGGCAATGCGGCCGCTGAGAAGGCCGATCGCGGCAAGCCCATGAATATCGAGGCCGATGCATTGCGATACGACGACGTCAAGCAGGTCAGCGTCTTTAGCGGTAATGTGGTGCTGACCAAGGGCAGCATTGTCATTCGCGGTGGGCAGATCGAAGTGCGCCAGGACCCGGAGGGCTACCAGTTCGGGCTGGTCACTGGGGCCGGTGACGCTCTTGCGTTCTTTCGCCAAAAACGCGATGGACTGGACGAATTCATCGAGGGTGAGGGTGAAACGATTGAATACGATGGCCGCGCCGATGCGGTCAAGTTTGTCCGCAAAGCCCAGTTGCGGCGCTACCGCGGCGCTGCCGTGGCCGATGAAATTACCGGCGGACTCATCATTTATGACAATGTGCGTGACGTTTTCAGCGTCGACGGCAATGCCAGCAAGGGCGTTGCGGGCGCACCAGCCGGGCGTGTGCGCGCCATGCTGACGCCCAAGCCTGAGGCGTCGGCGGTGCCCTCTGCGGCAAACGGCAGCGGGCCGGCGCCACTGCGCGTGACACCCGCCCTGGGTGGGGCTCCCAAGTGAGCGGGGCCGCAAGTAGCGACGTGCTTGCACCCGCCGAGGTCTGTGACCGGGCCGGTGAGGGCACGCTGGTGGCGTGCCACTTGCAAAAGTCGTACGGCAAGCGCGAGGTGGTGAAAGACGTGTCGCTGTCGGTGCGCACCGGAGAGGTGGTGGGCTTGCTCGGCCCCAACGGTGCCGGGAAGACGACTTCGTTCTACATGATCGTGGGCTTGCTGCATGCCAGCGCCGGCGACATCACCATCGATGGGCAGTCGATTGAGGACATGCCGATTCACCGGCGAGCGCGCCTGGGGTTGGGGTACTTGCCACAGGAAGCCTCCATTTTTCGCAAGCTGAACGTCGAAGAAAACGTGCGCGCCGTGCTGGAACTGCAACGCGACGAGAAGGGGCAACCGCTCAAGAGCCCGGAAATCGAAACCCGCCTGACCGCCCTCCTTAACGACCTGCGGGTCGAGCACCTGCGCCTGTCGCCGGCGCTGGCGCTGTCGGGCGGCGAGCGCCGGCGCGTCGAGATTGCACGCGCTTTGGCCACACGCCCACGTTTCATTTTGCTCGACGAGCCGTTTGCCGGCATTGACCCGATTGCGGTGATCGAGATCCAGCGCATCATCAACTTCCTGAAATCGCGCGGCATCGGGGTGCTCATTACCGACCACAATGTGCGCGAGACCTTGGGCATCTGCGACCCTGCCTACCTCCTCAGCGAAGGCAAGGTGCTCGCCGAAGGCACCCCCACCGAGATCGTGAACAACGCCGAAGTCCGGCGCGTGTATCTCGGCGAACACTTCAAGATGTAGTGGTATGGCCCCCACGCTTGTCACTTCGTGTACTGCGCTGCCCCCCGAGGGGGCTAAGTCCGCTTGGGGCGGCCCGGCGCGGACTTGCCCCCACTTTCACGCACGAGTCGGCGTAATTTCATGAAGCAGGGCTTGTCATTACGGGTTTCGCAGCATCTGGCGCTGACACCGCAGTTGCAGCAGTCGATCCGGTTGTTGCAGCTCTCCACACTGGAACTAAGCCAGGAAGTCGAGCAGATGCTCGCGGAGAACCCGTTTCTGGAAATCGAATCGGAAAGGGCGCTGCGCGAGGACTTTGGGCTTCCCCAGACCGATACACCGGTTAGCTCAAGCGAGCGGGAAGTCGAGGCTGCTACCTATTCTGTAGCTGACTACGCTGATTCCACGGGCGCTGCAGGCCAGAAAGAGGATGAAGTCACGCCACTTTCGGCCGACGAAGGTCCAAGCTGGGAGGGCGACGGCACGACCGAGATGGTGCCTGACGACGGCGAGTGGGGTGTCGAGGCCAAAGCGCGCACCAACAATGTGGACGATTCGGACGCCAGCGATGCGCAGGAGCTGGCGCGCACGCAGGAGTCGCTGCAATCGCATCTGCATCGCCAGGCGTTGAGCCTGCGTCTGGGTGAGGCCGACCGCTGCGCGCTGCAGTTTCTGATCGAGTCGCTCAACGACGATGGGTATCTTGAAGACTCCCTGGAGGCGCTGGCCCGTGGTTTGGCTGGCGGAGATGCGGCGGACGCGCAGCAGCTTGAGGAACTGGTGCACCACTTTACGGTTGCACTGGGCCTCTTGCACAGCCTGGAGCCCGCTGGCGTGGGGGCGCGTGACCTGGGGGAATGCCTGCGTTTGCAAATCAAGGCGCTGCTGTCTCCGGGCACTGGTTTGACGCGTGAGCGCAAGT
>CAJBVC010000022.1 GCA_903958915.1 uncultured beta proteobacterium | reverse complement strand
CGCCGAGATACATGTGCACCGTGAGGCCGGACTGGAAGGACAAATGCTGATCGAAACGGTCAGATCCTGAGACCATCGGGTGCCCCTCGCTGCATGGCGGATCGGCTTCCCACCCTTACTTGGATGCGTAGTACGCTACTCTTCTGATAGCACTTGCGACTTCAATGCTTGCGGACTGACGACGTAGCCAAAGCGCTTTGGCAAGTCCAGCCGGGCAACTTCCTGAAGACGCCAACGCCCAGTCTCGACGGCGGTGGCGGCTTGCGCCACATCCAGCGTATGTAGCAACCCCAGACCCAACGGCGTGTCCAGGTAGACCCAACCGTGTTCGTCCATCAGGCAGGCTCTGCATTGGGTCACGATTTCGGTATGGGCCTGAACCGACAAGTTATGTGAGAGGCGCCAGACCCAGGGTGTCACCTCCAGTTCAACGTAGACCCGTTGCGGGCCATTCTGGAAGAACCACTGGCCCCTATCATCGCTGGCGTAATTGCGTCCGATGAAGGCGATCAGCTTGTCGTGCTTGAGGATGGAACCCTTCGCGCCGGGTTGCTGGCTGGCAAAGGCGCCTGCAGTCTGGGCTGCGTCGTCGCGCATGTGCCAATGCCCACGGGCGTCGAGACCGAGCCATCCGTAACAGTGCGGGACGTTGGGCCACTTGTCCATCGCTTGTCGAACCAGATCATCCATCGAAACCTGCCTTCTCGTTGACGACAAATTGCAGCAACCAGGCGCCCACCGCATCGGGCAACCCCCGTAAGTGCCCCGGAAATGGCCCTTGCGCAAAGCCCACGTGACCGCCCTGATCTGGTTGCCACAGTGTGACATGCCGCCCGACTTCGCTCGATGCAGGCAGGCAAGATGCCGGCACAAACGGATCGTTGCATGCGTTGACTACCAGCGCCGGACTCTCGATGTCTTTTAAACCTGGCTTGGAGGACGCGCGCGCCCAGTAATCATCAGTGTCACGGAAACCGTGCAGTGGCGCAGTGAACGCATTGTCGAACGCATACAGATCACGCGCAGCGAGCAGGGCCTCCCGATCAAAGAGCCCCGGGTGCTGCAGGAGTTTTTTGAGAGCCTTGGGTTTCATGGAGTTCAGAAACATGCGGGTGTATATCTGCCGGTTCAGGCCGCGCCCGATCGCGTGACCACTCGCAGCCAGGTCGATCGGGGAACTCACTGCGGCAACTGCCGACACGACCTTGGCCGCCTGCGCACCCTGCTCCTGCGTCCAGCGCAGCAGCGCATTGCCGCCCAGGGACACCCCCACAACAACGATGGGGCCCGAATGCCTGCTGCGAAAGCGCTGCAGGATCCATGCTATTTCTTCATGGTCACCCGAGTGGTAAGCCCGCGGACCCCAATTGAGTTCGCCACTGCAACCACGGAAATGCGGTACCGCAAAAGACAGTTGGTGTTGTTGGGCAAAGTCTGCAAAGGCGTGTGCATAGTGGCTGCCTGAGGAGCCTTCCAATCCATGGAACAGGACCAGCAGTGTCGGTTTTTGTGGGGCAGCCATCCAGTCCACGTCAACGAAGTCGGCGTCCGGGGTGGTCCAGCGTTCGCGCCGGTAGGCAGGTGTCGGGCCAAATCCCCTGCGCGCAACCAAGGCCGGCCAGATGGTTTGCAGATGGCCACCGGGCAACCACCAGGGCGCTACATAGTTCATAGCAGCTTACGCTTTCTCCATGCGCTCTAGCGCCCAATTTAGCTTATAAGCACAAAAGCCGCCTGAACGGCGGCTTTCTGGTGGAGTACACCGTGATTACTTCTTCTGACGGTATTTGCGCAGCGCAGCAATCTGGGCCGCCATGACAGCCAGTTCGGACTGCGCACGGGCAATGTCCAGGTCGCCCTTGGCGTTCTTGAGTGCTTCTTCCGCCGCCGCTTTCGCCTGGTTGGCCTTTTCTTCGTCCAAGTCTTTGCCGCGAATGGCTGTGTCAGACAGCACTGTCACGCAATTCGGCTGCACCTCCAGAATGCCACCGGCTACAAAGACAAATTCTTCGCTGCCGTCGGCCTTCTCGATGCGCACCGAGCCAGGCCGGATGCGCGTGATCAGCGGTGTGTGGCGCGGGAAAATTCCCAATTCACCTGCTTCGCCCGGCAACGCCACAAAGCGCGCCTCGCCCGAGAAGATCGACTCCTCGGCGCTGACGACATCGACACGGATAGTGTTCATGGTTGTTGCTCCTGCGCCGCCTTACGCGACCTTCTTGGCCTTCTCGAAAGCCTCATCAATGGTTCCGACCATATAGAAAGCTTGTTCGGGCAGGTGATCACACTCGCCGTTGACAATCATCTTGAAGCCGCGAATCGTCTCGGCCAGCGTAACGTACTTGCCGGCAGAACCGGTAAACACTTCAGCGACGTGGAATGGCTGCGACAGGAAACGCTGAATCTTGCGAGCGCGGGCCACGGTGAGCTTGTCTTCTGGAGCCAACTCGTCCATGCCCAGAATCGCGATGATGTCGCGCAGTTCTTTGTAGCGCTGCAGTGTGCCCTGCACCGCACGCGCCGTGTTGTAGTGGTCTTCGCCGACGACCAGCGGATCGAGCTGGCGGCTGGTGGAGTCCAGCGGATCCACGGCGGGATAGATACCGAGTGACGCGATGTCTCGCGACAGCACCACGGTGGAATCCAGGTGGGCAAACGTGGTCGCAGGCGACGGGTCGGTCAAGTCATCGGCTGGCACATACACGGCCTGGATGGAGGTGATGGAGCCGACCTTGGTGGAGGTAATACGTTCCTGGAGGCGGCCCATTTCTTCGGCCAGTGTCGGCTGGTAACCCACCGCGGAAGGCATACGACCCAACAGCGCGGACACTTCGGTTCCGGCCAGTGTGAAACGGTAGATGTTATCCACAAAGAACAGCACGTCCTTGCCTTCGTCACGGAACGACTCGGCGATGGTCAGACCGGTCAAGGCCACACGCAGGCGGTTGCCCGGGGGTTCGTTCATCTGGCCGTAAACCATCGACACCTTGGACTTGGGCAAGTCTTCGAGGTTCACCACGCCGGAGTCGGCCATCTCATGGTAGAAGTCATTGCCTTCGCGGGTACGCTCACCGACACCGGCAAAAACAGACATACCATCGTATGCTTTGGCGATGTTGTTGATGAGTTCCATGATCAACACGGTTTTGCCGACACCAGCG
The DNA here is from genome assembly GCA_903958915.1 of uncultured beta proteobacterium. GTDB lineage: Bacteria > Pseudomonadota > Gammaproteobacteria > Burkholderiales > Burkholderiaceae_C > Allorhodoferax. Next base: position 487 of record CAJBVC010000022.1, on the reverse strand, counting down.
CCACCAAATAGACCAATTTTACCCCCTTTTGCGTAAGGTTCGATCAAGTCAATAACCTTGATACCCGTGTAGAGAATTTCGCGTTCGGTTGAGAGATCGTCATAAGCCGGCGGCGTGCGGTGGATTACGTAAGCATCCTTTCCTTTTTCAACCTTGCCGATGCCGTCAATGGCTTCGCCAACTACGTTGAAAAGGCGGCCACGTACGGCTTCACCAACAGGCATAGCAATAGGAGAGCCCGTATCCACACACTCCATACCGCGCATAAGGCCGTCAGTAGAGTCCATGGCAATGGTACGAACGCCGTTTTCGCCGAGGTGTCGCTGTACTTCCAGTACAAGCGATGAACCGTCAGGGCGGGTGAGTTCCAGAGCGTTGAGAATTTCGGGTAGTTCGCTGTCAGGTCCACTGAAGTCAACGTCTACAACAGCGCCGATGATTTGTTTGATACGACCGATATTAGCCATAAAACGAAATGATGTTTGGT
>CAJBVC010000021.1 GCA_903958915.1 uncultured beta proteobacterium | reverse complement strand
GCATTGATCGGTTTGGTGTACGCCCCGATCGTTGTCAACGAGGTCATGGATGGCGTGCGCCAGGCCGGTGAGGGGCTGCTCGACTTTGAAGTGTGGGAGTCCGATCGCCAGAATGGCGGCCTGATCTTTGACTTGGACCAGCATCTGGCGGGAACCAGCGGCGCCATTGCCCGCAAGGCCGTGTCAGCAAGCAAGTACCAATCCAGCGCGATGCTCGAGGTCGGTGGGCGCATCCTTACCTTGCAGGTTACAGGTACCCCTGCCTTTGAGGCGAGCGTCGACCGCTCCAACCTCGCCCTCATCGGTGTTGGGGGCGCAGCTGTGAGCACCATGGGGGCGCTGACAGTGTGGCTGCTGGCCGTGGGGCGGCTGCGTGCCCAGCGCCGCGCACAGTACCTGACGGCCGACCTCGATCGCCTGGCCCGCGTGGCACAGCACACCACCAACTCGGTCACCATTGCGGATGCACAGATGCGCATCACATGGGTCAACGCAGGTTTCACCAACGTGACGGGCTATACCCTGGAGGAAGCCAGAGGTCGCACACCCGCTGAACTGCTGGGCAGTGGCAAGTCGGACCCGGCGGCGATTGAAACGCTGATCCGCTCGGTTGCACTCGGTGTGGCCTGCCGGGTGGAAGTCATCAACCGGGCCAAGGACGGGCGCGAGTACTGGATTGACACCGAAGTGCAGCCCACACGCGACAGCGATGGCTTGCTCACCGGCTTCATGGAGATCGGCACCGACATCACCACCCAGAAGCAGACCCAAGCGCGTCTGGAAGCCGCCATTCGCGCCTCGGACACCCTGCTCACCACACTCCATGTGCATGCCATTGTCTCGGTCTCGGATCGCCAGGGCATCATCATGGAAGTCAACGACGCTTTTTGCGACATCAGTGGCTACTCCATTGACGAACTGATCGGGAAAAGCCACGGCATCGTGAATTCGGGCGTGCATCCGCCCGAGTTCTGGGCTGAAATGTGGCGCCAGATTTCCAGCGGCCTGTCCTGGCGCGGGGATATCTGCAACCGCGCCAAAGACGGGTCGCTGTACTGGGTGGACAGCATGATCGCCCCGTTCATCGGTGACGATGGCATGGTTGAAAAATACGTATCCATCCGCACCGACATCACGGCCAGCAAAGCCAACCAGTTGCAGATGGCGGCGATGACCGATCGGCTTACGCTGGCCATCGAAGGCAGCAGCGACGGCCTGTGGGACTGGATCGATCTGCGGATGTCAGCACAGTGGTGGTCGCCCAGCTATTACGCCTTGATGGGCTACACCGCTGAAGAGTTGCCCGCGACGATAGAGGCGTTCAATTCGATCCTGCATCCCGACCATGTGGCCATTTGCAGCCAGGCTGCTTCGGACGCGTTTGCCGGCATCCGGGAATACGACGAAGAGCACCTGCTTTTGACCAAGCATCAGGGCTACCGTTGGTTCCGCTCAAGGGCCAAGGTGTACCGCGATGCACAGGGCAAGCCGGTGCGCATGGCAGGGGCGTCACAAGACATCCATGATCGCAAGATGGCCGAGCAGCAGCTGCGCGATGCGCTCGCGCGCGCGCAGGAAGCCAGCGTGGCCAAGAGCCAGTTTCTGGCCAACATGAGCCACGAGATCCGTACGCCCATGAACGCTATTCTGGGCATGCTCAAGCTGCTGCAAAGTACCGAACTCAGCGTGCGCCAGCTCGATTACGCAGCCAAGACCGAGGGCGCCGCGCGCTCCCTGCTGGGGCTGCTCAACGATATTCTGGACTTTTCCAAGGTTGAAGCCGGAAAGATGACACTGGACCCTCGGCCCTTCCGGATTGATCGCCTGATGCGCGACCTGTCCGTGATCCTGTCGGCCAATGTGGGTTCCAAAGACATTGAAGTGCTGTTTGACATGGATCCGGCTGTACCCAAGAGCCTGGTGGGCGATGACATGCGCCTGCAGCAGATCCTGATCAACCTCGGTGGCAATGCCATCAAGTTCACCAGCCAGGGAGAAGTCGTGTTGCGGGTGCGTGTAGTAGCGCAGTCGGCGCACGATGTGCTGCTGGATTTTGCAATGCGCGACTCCGGCATTGGCATTGCGCCTGAAAACCAGGCGCATATCTTTAGTGGCTTTTCGCAGGCTGAAGCGTCCACCACCCGCCGTTTTGGCGGCACCGGCCTGGGGCTGGCGATTTCCAGCCGACTGGTGTCGCTACTCGGTGGTGAGCTGCAACTGGAGAGCGCACTGGGAACGGGGAGTACCTTCCACTTTCAGGCGTCGTTCCCGTTGGCGCAGGAGGTGCCCGACCGTGCCGCCGAACATCGGCTCCCGCGCATTGCACCGATGCGTACGCTGGTGGTGGACGACAATCCGGTCGCGCGCGAGTTGATGGCCACCATGTTGCGTTCTTTGTCCTGGCCGGTCGACGTGGCCGACAGTGGTGCGCTGGCACTGGAAATGGTGGAAACCCGGATGGTGGCTGACGCGCCGTACCAGGTGATTTTCATGGATTGGCAAATGCCGATGCTTGACGGCTGGCAGACCACCGAACGCATCCGCACTCTGACCAGGGATGCCAGCATCCCTCCGCTGGTGCTGATGGTGACCGCCCACGGGCGCGAGAACCTGTCGCAGCGCAGCGCGCAGGACCAGGCCCTGCTGAACGGCTTTCTGGTCAAGCCAGTCACTGCCTCCATGCTGTGCGACGCGGTGGCCGACGCCAATGCCGCCAGCGTGGCAGCAGCGTTAGGCCACAACCCGGCGGCACCGGTGGCGCCGCCAAAAAACCAGCGCCTGCGCGGATTGCGTCTGCTGGTGGTGGAGGACAACAAGATCAACCAGGTGGTTGCCAAGGGGCTGCTGTCGCAGGAAGGTGCCGACATCCAACTCGCCGACAACGGGCAGCTTGGCGTTGACGCACTGGCCAACGGCGCCGTGTTTGATGCGGTGCTGATGGATGTACAGATGCCGGTGATGGATGGATACGAGGCGACCCGGGCGATCCGCACGCAACTGGGCTTGACCGATCTGCCCATCATTGCCATGACCGCCAACGCCATGGCTTCGGACCGGATGGCCTGCCTGGCCGCAGGTATGAACGACCATGTGGGCAAACCCTTTGAGCTCGACCAGTTGGTAGACCTGCTGCTGCGGTATTGTTCTGGCGCAAGAGCAGTGCCATCTCCAGCGAAACCGACTCACCAGGCCGAGGCACCCGCCACATTCCCGCCTGGGGATCTTGATCTGGACGGCGCACTGGCACGCATGGGCGGTGATTCGACGATGCTCGCCGGTGTGCTGCAGACCTTTGCCAGGGACATGGCCTTGGTGCCGTCCACTGTGCAGGCGCTGCTGTCCAAAGGCGAGTCACTAGAAGCAACACGGGCATTGCATACCCTCAAGGGCCTGGCGGCCACGGTGGGCGCGCGCCATTTGTCCCAGGTGGCGGCAGCCGTCGAGCGTCAACTCAAGCAGGCGTCTGCGCAAGCAGGTGCTTCTGCGCTGGTTCAGGAACTGCAGGATGCGGTGGATGCTACGACCCATGCGCTGGCACCGGTACTTCAGCGTTCGACTCCCGCGTCGGCAACTGCCGCGGCCGCACACACCACCGAGGGCGACGCTGCTTTGCTGGTGGACTTGCAGTCTCTGTGCGACATGCTGGAAAAGTCCGACATGTCGGCGCTGGAATTGCATGCCCGCATTCGCCAGGTGCACGACGCCGCACTGGGTCCTGATTCGGGCCCACTTGACGCTGCCATGGCCGAGCTGGAGTTCGAACGGGCCGCCAAGTTGTGCAGCGCGTTGATCGCGCAGTTGCGCCACAACGACCCCGAGGAAACCCCACCGTTGGCCTAGCGCGGTCCCGCCTAGAATCGGTCCAAACAATCAGGAGATTTTGGCCATGAGCATGCATCTGTGGCGCGCCACGCCGCTGCTGGCCCTATTTGTCGCACTGGTGGCGTGCCTGC
>CAJBVC010000020.1 GCA_903958915.1 uncultured beta proteobacterium | reverse complement strand
GCTATCAAAACAATAGCTGCTCACGCATATTCCACGAGGGCGAGGTTCCGATTGCGCTGAAAAACTCTATTGAGCCAGTGGCCTCCATGCGCTTGCGCGAGAACCGCTGGGCCAGGCGGGGCACCAGCAGCACCGCAATCACCACGACCAAGATCGTCAACGACATGGGGCGCTGCACAAAGATCAAAGCACTGCCCTCGCCAATCGAGATTGCATTGCGCAGTTGTGCCTCAGCCAGCGGTCCCAGGATCATGCCCACCAGCACCGGTGCGGTAGGAAAGTTGAAGCGCCGCATCACAAGGCCCACCAGGCCGATGCCGTACAGCAGGAACAGATCGAACGCGCTCTGGCGCATGCCGTAGGCTCCCACCGTGGCAAATATCAGGATGCCGGCATACAGTTGGGGCTTGGGTACCTTGAGCAGCTTCACCCATAGGCCGATCATTGGTAAATTGAGAACCAGCAACATCACATTGCCGATGTAGAGCGAGGCGATCAGCGCCCACACCAGACTTGCCGATGTGGTGAAGAGCTGCGGGCCGGGCTGGATGCCGTAGTTCTGAAATGCACCCAGCAAAATGGCTGTGGTGTTGGAGGTGGGGATGCCCAGGGTCAAGAGCGGAATCAGCGCGGTGGTCACCGTGGCGTTGTTGGCCGCCTCGGGGCCGGCCACCCCTTCAATCGCACCCTGGCTGCCGAATTCGGCCCGGTGCTCGCCACTGGCCAGCTTCTTCTCCGTGGCGTAACTCAGGAACGTCGGTATCTCGGTGCCGCCGGCCGGGATACAGCCGAACGGCGCGCCGATGGCGGTGCCGCGCAGCCAGGCCGGGATGGATCGCTTCCAGTCGCTGGTCGTCATCGTGACACGGCTCATGCGGTTCTCGCTATCCACGGATTTGCCTTCAAACAGCACCGCGTGCATGGCCTCAGCCACGGCAAACAGCCCCACCGCCACCAGCACGATCTCAATCCCGTCCATGAGTTCCGGCACACCACCGGTGTAGCGCACCTGGCCGGTGATCTGGTCCATACCCACCAGCCCGGCAGCCAGGCCCACAAACAAGGCGGTCAAGCCGCGCACCGTACTTTGGCCCAGCACCGCACTCACAGTGGTGAAGGCCAGGAGCATCAACATGAAATATTCGGGCGGACCCAGTTTGACGGCAAATTCGGCAACAACCGGGGCAAACAGCGTCACGATCACGGTGGCAATCGAGCCCGCAACAAACGAGCCAATCGCCGCCGTGGCGAGCGCCGCACCGGCGCGCCCGCTCTTGGCCATCTTGTTGCCTTCCATGGCGGTGACCATGGTGGCTGTTTCACCCGGCGTGTTCAGCAGGATCGAAGTGGTGGAGCCACCGTACATGGCACCGTAATAGATTCCGGCAAAGAAAATCATCGATGCTGTGGCTTCCACCTGCGTGGTGATGGGCAGCAGCATGGCCACGGCCGTGGCCGGGCCAATGCCGGGCAACACGCCTACCGCTGTGCCCAGTGCACAGCCCACAAACGCCCACAACAGGTTGACCGGCGTGCCGGCCGTTGCAAAGCCTTGCATCAACTGGCCCCAAATATCCATCGTCTCCATCACAACCACCCGCTTTCGGTCAGACCAGGCAGGTTGATGCCCAAGAATTTGGTGAACATCCAGTACACCGGTGCCGCAATCAGCAGCGCCACCACGATGTCAATCAGCCAGCTCTTGACGCCTAGGGGTGGGGTGGCCTGCGCACTGCGCAGCCCGCGTGCCGCCAGCACAAAACACAGGGCGCAACTGAGCACAAAGCCGATGCGGGTGATCAGCGCCGCATTGAGCAGCATCCCGGCCGACATCCAGGCAAATCCGGCCCAATAGGGATGCTCGCCGTCATGCTCCCCCATGTGAAGGAAGCCACTGCGTCGGGCCTTGCGAATCAGGACGATGCCGCAGACCCCGAGCACGATGGACACCACCCAGGGCAGGAAGTTGGGCCCCACCCCGCCGTAACCGGCGCCTGATGGTATGAACCAGGCGCCCACGGCCAT
>CAJBVC010000019.1 GCA_903958915.1 uncultured beta proteobacterium | reverse complement strand
TCCACTTCTGTCAGCACCCCAAATCGTCCTTCGGAGCCGAGCACGATTTCCCGCAGGTCGGGCCCGGCACTTGATGCGGGAAAGGTGGGAATCTCGAGCGTACCCACTGGCGTTTCCATGCGGCCCCCCGCAAACAGTTGCTCAATGCGTCCATAGCGCAGTGATTGCTGCCCGCTGGAACGCGTGACCACCCAACCGCCCACGGTGGCGTATTCGAACGACTGTGGAAAGTGCCCCAGCATGTAGCCGTGGGCACGCAACTGCGCCTCGACCAGTGGCCCCGGCGTCCCTGCACCAAAACGTGCAAGTTGGCTCTTGGTGTCCAGGTGCAAGAGCTGGTTCATGCGGCACAGATTGAGGGAGAGTACGGGGCGCTGGCTGACCGGGCAGTCGAGGTGCCCGGCCACACTGGTGCCACCCGCGTAGGGGATCACGATCCAGTGTTCGCGCTGCGCCAGGTCCAGCAGTTCGCGTACCTGCGCACTGCTTTCCACATAGGCCACGCCGTCGGGCAATGGCGGCAACTGGCCCGTGCGACGGCAAATCCAGTCGCGGTAACTCTCGCCCAGGCCCACGCGCAGGCGCTCCAAAGGTGCTGTACCAATCAGGGGGTGCGGCGGTAGCCGCGACGGTGCAACCTGTGCCAGCAAGTCTTCCAGGGTCGCATCTTGGGGCGCATGGCCTTTGCCAATATGCTGTTCGAGCCAGGCCAGCACTGGGGCCGGCATGGCGTGGTCAACGGCGCTATCGCCCCAACCGTTCCAGCGCCTCATGGCGTTGATCGGCGGGAGGCGCCTTGCATCTCGCCCGAAAGCAAGCGGTAGCTACCGGCAGTTGCGGCCTGGACCGCGTGCACCAAGGCATGTGCCACATCACGCGCATCAATGGCACGGTAATTGGCTGGAATCAGGGGTTTGAGCAAAGTCGATACCACCAAGCCGATGTGTTCACCACGCCGAGCCGCTTGGCCCAGCGCCGCACGCTCGCCTGCGAGCAGGGAGGGTCTGGCGATCACCAGACTCTGGAAACCAAGCGATGCCAGAGCCTCCTCCATTTCGCCCTTGATCTGGTTATAGAAAACAGAGGACTTGGGGTCGGCACCCATCGCCGAAACTACTCCTAACTTGGTAGCGCCTGACGCACGTGCTGCGCGCGCCAGTGCCACAACGGCATCGAGATCGATGGCACTAAAGGCAGCCTTGGAGCCCGCCACCTTGATAGTGGTTCCCAAGGCGATGTACGCCTCATCGGCTTTGGGCAAGCGAGGCAGGGACGTAAAGTCCACCACCTGTTGTGTCAGCTGCGGGTCGTTCCTTTGCAGCTTGCGCCGGCCCAGCACGTGGACCGACCGGTACGCCTTATCGGCTAAAAGAACCGCGAGGATTTCCTGACCCACGAGGCCCGTTGCCCCCGCGACCACCGCCACCCGTCCTGGATCCGCCATTGCCACCTCCGTTGCCAAAGCCACCCCGATTCCCGCCACGGCGTGCGCCGCGTTCGGCCATCATATCGACACTGGTGCGCATCGGGTCGGGTTGACCGCCAGGTGCGGGCCGGGGTGCGCGGGGTTCGCCGTTTCCACCCAATCCACCGGCAAAGCGGCCTTCATGGCTGCGCGGTTGCTCGTCGCCCACGGGCGGGCGTCCACGCCCACCACCCTGGGGGCCGCGTGGAGCCTGGGACCGCGGCGCCTGATCGGGGTATCGCCCGCCGCCGCCACCATTGCTGTTGCTGTTGCCACGTGGACCTTGAGGCGCACGTGCACCTGGACTGGCTGATCGGCCGCCGCCGCTGCCAGCCTTGTTCTCCCGTACGCGCTGCATCATCTCGGTTCGCGCTGCGCGGGCAGCAGCCTGCATCACATCGCGGCTCGGTGGCTTGCCGGCGCCTCCCCAGATGGTCTGGCGACCCATGGCGATGGGTTCGGCGCGTTCACCGGGTTCCGGCGCGAAGCCTTCCACCACGACAGTCGGGATATCCTGTTTGGTAAAGCGCGCAATGTCCTGCATGAAGCCTTCTTCGTCCAGGCACACCAGGTTCACCGCGGCACCGTCGGCACCGGCGCGACCAGTACGGCCGATGCGGTGCACATAGTCTTCGCAGACATTGGGGATTTCATAGTTCACAACGTGGGGCAGGTCGTCGATATCAATGCCGCGGGCAGCAATGTCCGTAGCCACCAGAGCGCGAACTTCACCACTCTTGAACCCGGCCAGCGCCTGGGTGCGCGCGGCCTGGCTTTTATTGCCATGTAGAGCCATCGCGGAGATGCCGTTCTTTTCCAGAAACTCGGCCACGTTGTTGGCACCAAACTTGGTGCGGGTGAACACCAGCACCTGGCTCCAGTTGTGTTCATTGATGATGTGGGCCAGCAGTGCCTTCTTCTTGCCGCGACCTACCGGGTGCACTACTTGCGTGATGCGCTGCACGGTGGTGTTACGCGGCGTGACCTGCACACTCAGAGGGTTCTTGAGCAGACCGTTGGCCAGTTCACGAATCTCGTCACTGAAAGTGGCCGAAAACAACAGACTTTGCTTTTCCTTGGGGACCAGAGCCAGAACTTTCTTGACATCGTGGATGAAGCCCATGTCGAGCATGCGGTCGGCTTCGTCGAGCACCAGCATCTGCACCTGACCCAGATCCAGCATGCCCTGCTGTTGCAGATCCAGCAAGCGCCCCGGGGTGGCCACCAGAATGTCAACGCCCTTTTTGAGTTTGGAAATCTGCGGGTTCATGCCGACCCCGCCAAAGATAACCGTGCTGGAGAGCTGCAGGTATTTTCCGTAGGTGCGTACCGATTCTTCCACCTGGGCTGCAAGTTCGCGAGTCGGTGTCAAGACCAGGGCACGGATGCCGGTGCCGCCAAATTTGTTCTGCGCGCTACGGCTCATGGACAAGCGATGCAGCATGGGCAGAGTGAAGGCAGCTGTCTTGCCGGTGCCAGTTTGCGCACCACCGAGCAGGTCGTGGCCTTCCAGGATCACGGGGATGCCTTGGGCCTGAATGGCCGTGGGAATTTCGTAACCCTGCTCGCGCACGGCTTTCACGATGGCCGGAGCCAGTTTCAAATCTTCGAAGTTCATAGTTTGGCGCCCATCCAGGGCGCTGGGATATCGGCCTGTCCGGGGCGTTTGGCCACCGTTCAGTCAAAGGCAGATAGGTTCACAAGCGGGGCGTTGATTGTCGGTCAGGCCCCCAGCAGTTTGCTGGCATTGCAGGCAACTGATGCTCCACAACGGGCCGTATTGTCGCACGATGTGGTCTGCTTGGCGTTAAAGTGTTGCAGATGCGGTAAGCCGCACTTGCATTGAGGAGTGTGTCGGTAACAAAATGTGAGCGCGCTGGCCTTGGGCGCATGCAACTGGGAGAATGTGCAGACAATGAAGAAATTTATGCTCAAACGCCTCGGGGTGGCCCATGACGCCGGCAATGTGAAGCCGTCATTGCAGGACTGCATTGAAGCGGTGTTGGGGCAGAGCGATTCTCTGATTGACGATGTGCTCACCGGACTGAAGTTGTCGATGCTGCCGAGCGCGGGAAAGTCGCTGCTGGCCCTGCAGAACCCAGCCGGCAAGACCATGATCGAGCGCGTGTGCGCGAATGGCGATGCCGTCAAGGCGCGTTTTGCGTCCTCCTTGCGAACCGCGGTTTATCGTGGCGATGTCGAACACGACGGTGCCAAGCCGTTGGTGCGTTTTGACGATTTTCAGTTCCTCGAGGAGGAACAAATCGATGCCAACATTGAGCTGGCAATGACCCAGCAGGAAGTCGTGATGGCGGTGGACCGGGACCTGCCGACCCTCAACGGATTCATCAGCAGTCTGCTGGGCTGGAGCACGGTTCAAGCGCATCTGAACCCGCTCAAGCCGGAGTCTTTTGTGCATGCGCTGCGTGAGAGCTTGCAAGAGTACGCGGTGGATGAAACGGTACGCGCCGCATTCATGACCTGTGC
>CAJBVC010000018.1 GCA_903958915.1 uncultured beta proteobacterium | reverse complement strand
TGTCCCCTTTTTTGTTGTGGCCGTTTCCTCACAGTGCGCGGGAAGTCGGTCCATGTGTTGATTCAACCTGTCGAAAAACTGCTCCACTGCGGAAGTCTGTTCCACGCTGTTTTCCAGCGCATTCATCTGCCCCCGAAAAACCTCACCGCCCGGTAGTGCACGCACGTACCAGCCGATATGTTTGCGTGCCGAGCGTACGCCCAAAAACTCGCCATACAGGTCGTAATGGTCGTGCAGATGCTCCAGCAACACGCGCTTCACTTCGCTAACCAGTGGCGGCGCCAGATGCGTCCCCGTCGCCAGAAAGTGGGCGATTTCCCGAAAAATCCAGGGCCGCCCTTGCGCTGCGCGCCCCACCATGACGGCATCGGCGCCGGTCAGGCGCAGCACGTCACGCGCCTTCTCGGGGCTGTCAATGTCGCCATTGGCGACCACGGGAATCGACACGCAAGCCTTCACCGCAGCAACGGTTTCGTACTCGGCAGCGCCCTTGTAGCCCTGCTCACGCGTACGGCCGTGCACAGCCAGCATCTGCACGCCCGCGCGCTCGAAGGCGCGTGCCAGCGACACAGCGTTCTTGTGTTGCTGGCACCAGCCGGTGCGCATCTTCAGGGTGACCGGCACGTTGCGCGTAGCACACGCAGCCACGACTGCCTCCGCGATAGCCAGCGCCAACTTCTCGTCTTGCATGAGCGCGGAGCCTGCCCACTTGTTGCAGACCTTTTTGGCCGGGCAGCCCATGTTGATATCGATGATCTGTGCGCCGCGATCGACGTTGTAGAGCGCTGCGTCGGCCATCATCTGCGGCTCGGTGCCGGCAATCTGCACCGCTATCGGCCCTGGTTCCCCGGCGTGGTCGGCACGACGCGAAGTTTTGAGCGTGTTCCACAGATCGCGCCGGGAAGTCACCATTTCGCTGACTGCGTAGCCGGCACCCAGGCGTTTGCACAATTGCCGAAACGGTCGATCGGTCACGCCAGCCATAGGGGCAACCATCAGGGAATTCGCCAAAGCGAAGTGACCAATGTGCATGCGGAACTCGGGAGGGGGTGGGTGAAGCGGTGGTGTGCGATGACGCGTCTTAGCCTTCATTCTAGCTGCCCAAAATTTCAGCAATTGAAATCTTGCGGAAAAAACTACACTGCACAGCATGCCGTCATGGATTGATCAACTCCTCACCCTGCTCGCCTTGCCCCAGTTTGGGCTCAGCACGGTATTCGTGGTGTCGTTCATCTCGGCCACACTCCTTCCCTTGGGTTCTGAGCCCGTGGTGTTTGGACTGGTACAGCTCAACCCCGAACTTTTTTGGCCCGCCATCCTGGTGGCCACCGTGGGGAACACACTCGGTGGCGCGGTGGATTGGTGGATGGGCTATGCAGCACACCGCGTGGCCGACAAATACAGCCACTCCAGGCACCATGTCCGCGTGTTGGACTGGTTGCAAAAACTTGGTCCCAAGGCATGCCTGCTGGCGTGGTTGCCCGCAGTGGGTGACCCCCTGTGCGCCGTAGCGGGCTGGCTGAAGTTGCCGTTTTGGCCATGCCTGTTGTATATGGCGCTGGGGAAATTCTTGCGCTATCTCACCATGACTGCGGCGTTAACGGGTCTGGTTGGCTTCTGGTGAAGTAAGCGCTATATTCTTGATAGCTATTCACGCAAGCTGTGTGCGCCTAGCGGGCCAAAACCATTGATGTGCCTGCGACGGTGAGCAAGGCACCCGCCCAGGCCCCTGTGGCCGGTGCACGCCGAAAGTAGACCCACATCAACGGCAACACCATCACCGGCGTGACCGATGACAGGATGCCCACGGT
>CAJBVC010000017.1 GCA_903958915.1 uncultured beta proteobacterium | reverse complement strand
GATCAAAGAAATCAAAAAAAGACAGCCCAAAGCTGACATCTAGGCCGCCAGTTCTGGGATACGCAGAATCCGATGACTAGGGTTTACCCCTGGAGGAGTTTGAGTGGCCATAAGTGGGGGAATTTGAGGTGGCCATCAGGGCACGATTACGGCCCATAGGTCCTAAGGTAACCGTGGGCGCACATGCGCGTGAGATGATGGCTACAGCGTTTCCAGCACACGCTCTTGCAGCCAGTGCGACCCAGCACCCCACACTTGGTTTCCAGCTTCGAGAATCTCCGATAGTTCCTTACGCGATGACTCGGTGTCTGCGCACCACGTTCCACACTCAACTATTTCACCGTCGATACGAGTAGTCCTAATCGCTGTCCAGCAAAGACGAATCTCCCGCATTGGAGCACCTCCCTTTTGGTGGAAGTCTCTGAAGTTTTGCGATTGGGGTCAATCTGGGGTTTCCACTTCCCCCGTTTGGGGGATATCAATTGAAGACTTAACTGGTTACAGTCAACAGCGCAATGTGAAACTCGCATCGAGTGTCACGGAGCCTCCAACGACGTTTGCGTTTACGACGCGCAGATGTTCCCTCGACCCTGGCACTTACCTGCCAGGGTTTCTTTTTGGATGCTGCCTGGACCGCTTTTCCAAATCAACCGTTGGACTTCCGGTAAGCGGCTGTTCGCGATCGACGACTTGCGAATGAAAGGGACTTCCCCGTCCCAGGTGTGCCGCGACCGGTAGGGTTGCGGTGTGCGGCAACTCAGTGCCACGATGGAGAGGTGAAACTTTTCATCAACTCACATGGAAGGGGAAATCATGGCAATCGTAACTGTTGGAATTGATCTCGCCAAGAACGTCTTTGCGGTGCATGGTGTGGACGAGACGGGCAAGCCGGTGCTGGTGCGCCCAGAAGTAACGCGCGCCAAGCTGCTGCAGCTCATCGCCAATCTTCCGCCCTGCCTGATAGGAATGGAAGCTTGCTCTGGCGCCCACCACTGGTCGCGCGAATTCTCAAAGTTTGGCCACAGAGTTTGCATGATGGCGCCCAAGTTCGTGGCCCCATATCGCATGAGTGGCCAGCGCAGCAAGAACGACGCGGCCGACGCAGCCGCCATCTGTGAAGCAGTCACCCGACCCAACATGCGCTTTGTGCCTGTAAAAAGCATCGAACAGCAATCGCGACTTTTCGTGCACCGTGCGCGCCAAGGGTATGTTGAGCACCGCACCGCGGTAATCAACCGCATCCGTGGGCTGTTATCAGAGTTGGGGATCGTGTTGCCCCTCAGAGCGTCCGTGATCCGTGGCGAAGCCCACAAGCACCTGGAAGACCTGCCAGATTGGTGCAACACCGTCATCGGAGACGCGCTGAGCGAACTCACCCAACTCGATGCGCGCATCAGCGAATATGACAAACACATTGCCCATCTGGCTCAAGAGGATGAGCAGGCCAAGCAACTCATGCGTCTGCGAGGCATCGGCCCCACCACCGCCAGCGCCATTGCGGCCACAATCGGCAAAGGTCACGACTTCACCAGCGGGCGCCAGTTCTGTGCTTGGCTGGGTTTGGTGCCCAGCCAATACAGCTCAGGCGGCAAGCAACGCCTAGGGCGCATTACCAAGGCCGGAGACAGTTACTTGAGAACCTTGTTGATCATGGGCGGAAAGTCGGTCCTCGCAGCAGCGAAGAACAAGACTGACCCGCTCAGTCGCTGGGCGATCAGCGTGCAAGAGCGCCGGGGTTACGGCAAGGCAATGGTGGCAATTGCGGCAAAGAATGCGCGCATGTGTTGGGCCATGTTGCAACGCGGGGAAGAATTCAAAATTCCTGTGTAGAGTCGACATCGCCTTGGCGAGAAGATCAGGATTGAAGTGGTAGATGTCACCGTGTGATGACTTGTCGTTGATGAGTGAAAGGTTTGGACCTGCGCCGAGGAATGCTCGACCAGTGCAGGGGAGGAAGCAGTACGGGAAACCAGACTGATCCCCGACTTTCGAATGGAGCCCTCGGCGCCCGTCTTTCATCAGGGTCCGCTGCACATCATGCAGCCTCGAATGACCGTTTGTAGCATCGCCGTCCACATGCCTTGCGCTCAATAGGAAACGACAAATATCACGAGGTAAATCAGAGGTTGGTGAAGCAGATTTCGTGGTCAATCGCTGCGCGATTCAACCACGATGGAACCGTGTTTGACAAAAATGGGAAGCCCTTGTAGCTGCACTGGAGTCCGGCGGGTCAAGGTTGTGGTCCTTGCCATCCGACCGGCTGCTTTGGCCTCCCGGACCACCACCACGAATGGCCGATGCTTGCTTTCGCCGGTGACGGCAATGGGCACTTATGCAGAGTACCCATTTATGTAGAGATTCTGGTTTCAGGCGACTGGTTGGCGCATCAACACTGGCGACCGGACCAATGCCGTTTCGGTAAGCTCGACATAATTTCTGCGACGG
>CAJBVC010000016.1 GCA_903958915.1 uncultured beta proteobacterium | reverse complement strand
CCTTTGACGGCCAATGCAATGCTGACGCAGTAAATGGGCAACCCATGGATAAAGTTGGTAGTGCCATCCAGTGGATCAATGATCCAGACGAACTCGGAATCCTTGGCACCATGTTCACGTCCGCTCTCCTCTGCCCAGATGCCATGGCCGGGGTACGCTGCCATCAGGGTCTCAATGATGGCCTGCTCGGCTGCATGGTCCACTTCGGTGACAAAGTCATTGGCTTTCTTCTGTGACACACGGACCGATTCGATGTCCAGCGCAGCCCGGTTAATGATGGAACCGGCAGCGCGGGCCGCCTTGACGGCCACGTTTATCATGGGGTGCAGATTGGGTGACATGGAATTTTTCGAAGAACTGGAGGGAACCTTGCGACGATGCGCAAGGCGACAATAGCGTGATTTTAACGGGACGACCCAACTAGCTGCCGCCATGCACACCCGATTCATCCTGATCAACACCAGCCACGCCGGCAATGTCGGGGCGGCCGCGCGGGCCATGAAAACCATGGGGTTCCATGATTTGGTGCTGGTCGCACCGCGCTGGGCCAATGTGCTGCGCCGTGAAGAAACGATTCAGCGCGCCAGCGGTGCACTCGATGTGCTGGAGCAGTGCCGCATCGTGGACACCCTGGATGATGCACTCGATGGCATGACCCACCTGTGCGCCACCGCCATGACGCCGCGCGACTTTGGTCCACCGACCTCCACCCCACGCGAACATTTTGAAATGCTATCAAAGAAGGAGCGTGTCACGCATGTCGGTCAAGCGCCGCAGCCCTTTTTGGCATTTGGCGGCATGGCATTTCTGTTTGGCTCCGAGCGGTTTGGCATGCGCAACGAAGACGTCTACCGTTGCCATGTGTGCCTGAGTATTCCGAGCAATCCGGAGTTTGGGTCACTCAACATCGGTGCGGCCTTGCAGGTGATTGCGTACGAATGGCGGCTTGCCTTGGGCGGGTTTGGCTTTGGCGCGCCGTCTGGTGCAGGAACATCGGTTGCAGCGGATGCGCAGCAGGTGGCAGGAATGCTGACGCATCTGGAGCAGTCTTTGGTGGCCCTGGGGTTTCTGGACCCACTGGCCCCCAAAAAGCTTATGCCGCGCCTGAACCAGCTCTTCAACCGTGCGGATGTGACGCAAGAAGAGATCCATATCCTGCGGGGTATTGCAAAAGCCATCCTGCAGCAGGCGGCATCCAATCCCGCACGGGCACCTGGCGGCTGACGAGCGGATAGACTCGGAATATGTTTTCCCGTTTGCGTTCCGACATCCAGTGCATTCTCGACCGCGACCCTGCAGCCCGAAGCACCTGGGAAGTTATCACCTGCTATCCCGGTTTGCACGCCATCGTGCTGCACCGCCCGGCCCATTGGTGCTGGGTACATGGTCTGAAGTGGTTGGGACGCTTTATCTCCCATTGCGCGCGCTGGTTGACCGGCATCGAGATCCACCCCGGAGCGGTCATTGGGGAGAGGGTGTTCTTCGACCATGCCATGGGCGTGGTGGTGGGCGACACCGCTGAATTCGGTGACGGCTGCACCATCTATCAAGGGGTGACCCTCGGTGGTACTTCGCTGTACAAGGGCGCCAAGCGCCACCCCACACTGGGCAAGGACGTGGTGGTGAGTGCCGGCGCGAAAGTGTTGGGCGGTTTCCTGGTGGGTGACGGAGCCAAGATCGGCAGCAATGCAGTGGTGATCAAGCCGGTGCCCGCCGGCGCAACCGCGGTGGGCATTCCGGCTCGCATCATCCCCAGCAAGACCGGCGAGAGTGCCGATGTGACCCTGACCGACCGCAAATTCACAGCCTATGGCATCACCCAGGAAGATGATCCGGTGAGCCAGGCCCTGCACGGGCTGATCAACTCGGCTGGCTCACAGGAGCACCAGATTGCGCTGCTGTGGCAAGCGATCGAAAAACTCTCCAATAACAGTTCCGCAACGGATTGTGTGCCGGGGGACGCGGCACTGAGCGAGCATTTTGAAGCCGACAAGCTCAACGAACTGGTTGGCAAGTAGCCCCGGAATGCCGGAATTGCTATCGATTTAGAAGCGCTCTACGCACGCCCCACGGGCGTAAACGGCATAAATCATCTAAATTTTAGGGGCGCGAATGGCGCTTTTTGGTCGAAATACCTTGCACACATCGTCTCGCGCTTCCAGGTACGGCCCGCCAATCAGATCAATGCAGTAGGGCACTGCCGCGAAAATGCCGGGCACCAACGCCTTGCCATCCTCGCCCTTCAACCCCTCCAGGGTCTCCGCAATCGACTTGGGTTGTCCGGGCAGGTTGATGATCAGCGTCTGATTGCGAATCACGGCCACCTGGCGTGACAGGATGGCGGTGGGAACAAACTTCAAACTGATTTGCCGCATCTGCTCGCCAAAGCCGGGCATTTCCTTGTGCGCCACTGCCAGCGTGGCCTCCGGTGTGACGTCGCGCAGTGCGGGGCCGGTGCCGCCGGTGGTCAACACCAGGCTGCATCCTGCATCGACCAGTGCGATCAAGGTGGCACTGATCACGTCCAACTCGTCGGGAATGAGGCGAGCCTCAAAGGTAATGGGGTTGTGCAGCGCGCGCGTCAGCCAGTCCTGCAGGGCCGGTAGTCCCTTGTCTTCATACACGCCGCTGGACGCACGGTCGCTGATCGACACGATACCTATGCGCACCGGCTCCCAGGTGCCTGGGTTGCCGCTCATGCGTCGGCTCCAGGGTTGGTTGGAAGGCCGGCATCTGTTGCTTCTTGCTCGGGTACATCGTCGCCGGCGAGCAGGCACTCCCGCACCAGCTGAAAAATATCCCGATACGCACGACCATGGCGCAGCGCTTCGCCTGGTTTTTCAGGTTTGGCGTCCTTGCGAGCCTGTCGCACCAGTGCGCGCAATTGCTGTGCGTCGGTGCTAGGGCTCAGATTAATCCACTGACCGACCGCATCTTCGTCAGCGATCAGCCGGTCACGCCACATTTCTGCCTGGTGCAACACGATTGTTTCGCGCGCTGAGGGCGTGTGCTGCTCATCCAGTGCCACGCGAATGGCTTCCAGCGTGTCGGCACTGAGCAGTCGCATCTGTTTGCCGATGAATTGCATCAACCGCCTGCGACCTTCAAAATTGGTGATGCGCTTGGCCTCAGCCACCGCGTCCACCAATTTGTCAGGCAAGGCAAGACGTGTCAGCAACTCTGCGCGCAAGGTCAGCAAATCGACACCCAGTTTTTGCAGTTCGGTGCTCTCGCGCTTGAGGTCGGTGCGACTCTTCTCATCGGTGCCTTTCAGCTCGCGCTTGAGTTCGAGGTCGAGTTCGCTGCCTTCGGCAACAAATTTGCCTTTGACGAAGTAGCCTTTTTTTAGTTTGCGTGCCATGGCAAGTATCATAGCCGTCGCTATGCATCTACCCACTTCCTCCTCTCCCCAGCCTAAGGCTCCCAAGAACACCACCGCCGACAACGGTTTTGCTTACGCGCGAGGCTTTTTTGAATCGCTAGCCGATACGGCACTGGCCCACGCCAAACGCTTGGGTGCCACTGATGCGGCGGCCGAGGTCTCAGAGGGCTGTGGGCTCAGCGTATCCGTACGCAACGGTGCGCTCGAGAATGTGGAGCGCAATCGCGACAAGTCGCTTGCGGTGACGGTGTATGTAGGCCATCGCAGGGGCAATGCCAGCACTTCTGATTTTTCCAAAGCCGCCATCCATCAGACTGTGCAGGCGGCTTACGACATCGCGCGGTTTACGGCCGAAGACCCTTTTGCCAGCCTGCCCGATGCTGCCGACATCGTGGCCATCGACCAACGCGCGCGCGATCTGGATTTGTTCTTTCCGTGGTCAGTCACCAGTGAGCAGGCTGCTGCATTGGCCATGGAGTGCGAGGCGGCCGCGTTGTCGACCGACCGGCGCATCACCAACAGCGAAGGGGCGGGTGTGTCGGCGCAACAGTCCCATTTTTTTAGTGCCCATACGCGGGGTTTTCGGGGTGGCTACGCCAGCTCGCGGCATTCCTTGTCGGTGTCACCCATTGCGGGCAAGGCCAAAGACATGCAGCGCGATGCGTGGTACAGCTCCATGCGCCATCCGGACGCTTTGGCTTCCCCGCAGGCGATCGGACGCTATGCCGCCCAGCGTGCACTGAGTCGCCTGAAATCACGCAAGATTGCGACCACAGAGTGCCCGGTATTGTTCGAGTCGCCGCTGGCTGCGGGGCTCGTGGGCACCTTCGTGCAGGCGGTGAGTGGCGGGGCTTTGTACCGCAAGAGTTCCTTCCTGCTCGATTCCCTGGGCAAGGCGGTGTTTCCCAAACACATTGATTTACTGGAAGACCCGTTTGTGCTGCGCGGCAAGGGCAGTTCACCTTTTGATGGTGAGGGCGTGCGTGTCCAATCCCGCAAGGTGGTCGATGCCGGTAAGGTGCAGGGCTACTTCCTGAGCAGTTATTCAGCCCGCAAACTCGGGATGCAGACCACCGGAAACGCAGGTGGCTCGCATAACCTGGTCTTTTCTTCCCGACTGACCAAACCGGGTGATGACCTGGACGCCATGCTGCGAAAGCTGGGTACCGGCCTGTTTGTGACAGAACTGATGGGGCAGGGCGTGAACTACGTGACAGGTGACTACTCGCGCGGTGCAAGTGGTTT
>CAJBVC010000015.1 GCA_903958915.1 uncultured beta proteobacterium | reverse complement strand
GATTGCTGCCACGCTTTGGAGTGCGCCGTTCGGTGGCCATTGCCGGGGCGCTAAGCCTCACGGGCGGCTGCAGCATGGGCCTGCTGGCATTGGCAGGTGTGCACACCGCCTGGGCCGTCATCGTGCCGATCAGCTTTTTGATGCTTGCCCACGGCATCCACAACCCGTGCGCGCAAAGCGGTGCGGTGGGCCCGTTTCCCCACGCGGCGGGTGCGGCGTCGGCCCTGAACGGCTTTTTGGCGATGTCCAGCGCTTTCGCGACCGGGCAGTGGCTGGGCGCCCACATGGATGGCACCGCGATGCCGCTGATCGTCGGCATGGGCGTCTGGAGCGTGCTCATTGCACTCACCGCCTGGACCGTGGTCGCGCGCTATGGAAAAACCTGAGACGCTGCCCTTTTATCTGTGCCTGGCCGGCCCCACCGCAGCCGGCAAGACAGCCGCCGCGCTGGCGATTGCAGCCGAACACGGCGGCGAAATCATCAGCGTCGATTCGGCTCTAGTCTACTGCGGCATGGACATTGGCACCGCCAAACCCACGCCGCAAGAACAGGGGCAGGTGCCCCACCACCTGATCGACATCCGTGACCCGCTGCACGCCTACAGCGCCGCCGAATTTGTGCGCGATGCACAGGCTTTGATCCGCGAGATCGCGGCCCGAGGCAAATTGCCGCTGCTGGTGGGCGGCACCATGCTGTACTTCAAGGCGCTGTTCGATGGCCTGGACGATATGCCCGCCGCCGACCCCGCCGTGCGCCAGGCGATTGAGCAGGAAGCCGCGCAACGCGGCTGGCCTGCACTGCATGCCGAACTGGCCCGGGTGGACCCGGCCACCGCCGCACGATTGGCAAGCGCCGACAGCCAGCGCATCCAGCGGGCGCTGGAGGTGTACCGGGTCTCGGGGCTGCCGCTGTCGCACTTTCATGCCAGACAATCTGCTACAAAAATAGGAGCTGCTCACGCAGGTTCCACGGGCGCAAGAGCCCTTATTTCCTTAGAGCCCCAGGAGCGCTCCTGGCTGCATGAGCGCATTGCGCAGCGCTTTGACGTCATGCAGCAAGCCGGTTTTCTGGACGAAGTAGCCGCCCTAAAGGCGCGTGGCGATCTGCGCCCCGACCTGCCCTCCATGCGCTGCGTCGGTTACCGCCAGGCCTGGCAAGTGCTCGACGGCACCCTTCCCGTCGCAGACTTGCGCGAGCGCGGCATCATCGCTACACGCCAACTCGCCAAGCGTCAGGTCACCTGGCTGCGCTCCATGCCCGAACGCCAGGTAGTCGCCTGCGACCAGCCCGATGCGCTGGACGCTGTGCTGCGGGTGGTGCGCAACGCGCTGCAGGCCCATCGCCCTTAGCACCGGTTGGTACCTGCAATTGCCCAAGCGCCTGACGCTGCCATAATGAACCGTAGCGGAAACAGCAACTTAACCGAGGGTTGATGAATGAATGCCTTGACGCTTGAATTGCCCATGGATGCGCTGGCGTCGCCCGGCGTATCTGCCGAGTCGCTGGCCAGCGAGGCCAAGTTCATGCTGGCGTTAAAACTATTCGAAGTGGGCCGCTTGAGTTCTGGCAAGGCTGGCAAACTGTGCGGCATGGGCCGCGTGGAATTCCTTCTGGCTGCAGGTCGTGCCGGCACTCCGGTGCTGGCTTTAGGCGACGATGAGCTCAGCGCTGAATTTGCGCCCAATGATTGACCGGGCTGTTATAAATGCAGGGCCGCTGGTGGCGCTTTCTCTGCTGGACCAACTTGACCTGTTGCCTGCCTTGTTTTCAGAATGCTGGGTGCCACAGACCGTCTTTGAAGAAGTCACTGTGGCTGGACTCGGCAAACCCGGTGCAAAGTCTTTGTTAAGCGCCGACTGGCGCAACCGCGTACGGGAAAGCCCGGCACCGGATCCACTTCTGGTGATGGAGTTGGATGCCGGTGAGGCTGAAGTCATCAGCCTAGCCCGCCATCTGTCACCCTGCATTGCAGTAATCGACGAACGACGTGGCCGCAGAATTGCCATGGACGTTTACGGGCTGCGTGTCAAAGGAACTGCCGGACTACTCGTTGAGGCGCAGCGGCGGGGGTTGATTTCCGGCATACGAGCCCAGTTGGTGGCACTGCGTGGCGCGGGGTACTTCATTGCCAACAGTGTGATCGATGCCGCCTGTCTTGCCGCTGGTGAATAGCGTATCAATCCACCTTGGCGCCTGTCGCCTTCACCACCGCCTGGTACTTGGTCAGTTCGCCCTTCATGAAAGCGCCAAAGGCCTCCGGCGTGGTCGGCACCGGCTCGGCCATCAGGTTGGCAAAGCGGGCCACCGTTTCGGGTGCCTTCAAGGCCGCCACAAAAGCCTGGTTGAGCCGGGCGATCACATCCTTGGGCGTACCCGCGGGTGCGACCAGCCCCCACCAGGTGTCGATGGAAAAACCCTTCAGGGTGTCGGCGATGGGTGGCACCTCCGGCAGGGTTGGTGCGCGCTCCAGCGTGGTCACCGCCAGGGCTTTGAGCTTGCCCGAGCGGATGCCCGGCGCTGCCGTGGCCAGATTGTCAAAGTTGAAATCGACCTGCGCGCCCAGCAAGCCGAGTTGTGCCGGGTTGGCACCGTTGTAGGGAATGTGCACGGCAAAGACGCCGGTCTGGGCTTTGAACATTTCGCCCGCCAGATGCCCGGCACTGCCATTGCCACCACTGCCATAGTTGAGTTTGCCGGGGTTGGCCCGCGCATACGTCAGAAAGTCGGCCAGCGTGTTGATCTTCAGCCGCTGCGCCACTTCGGCATTCATCACCAGCACATTGGGCACCCGCAGTATTTGCGTGATGGGCGCAAAGTCGGTCGCCGCGTTATAGGGCATTTTGGCAAACAGCCAGGGGTTGACCGCATGGGTGGCGGTGGCGGCGATGCCGATGGTCAGCCCATCGGGCGCGGCCTTGGCCACCAGATCGGCGCCGATATTGCCGCCGGCACCGGCCCGGTTGTCCACCAGCACGGTGCCTAGCGTGTCCTTGACCCGCTCGGCAAGGACGCGGGCGGTCACATCGATGGGGCCACCCGCGGCATAAGGCACGATCAGGCGGATGGGCTTCGTCTGCGCCCACACCAAGGGTACAAAGACACTGGTTGCCAGTGCCACCAATAGGGAAATGAGAGTTTTTCTGCGGTTCATACCCTATTGTGCCCCTATCATTGCCGCTCTTTACCATGCCCTGCCGATGAACCTTAGCATTCACCAACTCAGCAAGCACTACGGCAACACGCCGGTGTTCGCCAACGTCACGTTGGACGTGGCGCCGGGTGAGTTTGTCGCCATCATCGGCGAATCGGGCGTCGGCAAATCCACGCTGCT
>CAJBVC010000014.1 GCA_903958915.1 uncultured beta proteobacterium | reverse complement strand
CACGGGTTGGGCGCAATCCGAAGTCGGGTGAAAAGGTTCAGGTTCCTGGGAAGTACGTTCCCTATTTCAAGGCGGGAAAAGAGATGCGGGAGGGCGTGAACGCAACAGCGATATAGGGTTTAGGGATGCCCGCCAACATCACTTCGAAATCGCGATGCGGCACATTGAACATATCGTTCATAATCGCTGCATGGACGCAAAGCCGTTACCCCGCTACCCGATCACCTGCGAGATCGATGGCAAGACACACAAAGGCACCTACTGGGTGGCCGGAAAGATCCTCACTGTCTCCACCGGCCTTGGCGGCAAGAGCAAACAGGTTGGCACCACGGAACCCGAAGCCCTGGCAAAACAACTGCTGCTCGAACTGGTCAAGGCAGGTAAGGCGTAACCCATTTGCTTAGCCAAGTAGTTTGGATGCTCCGACCGGTGGTCACTGAGTTCCGCGACGCCGGCTTCCTCATCGGCAGGGTGAAAATCAACGTCGAGCAGGTGTTCAAGCTGCTCTCGCCTGCCACTGAAATCAAGACGCTGTGATGGCCAGACCACTTGATAAGTCCCACAAAGGGACTTATCATTCCCTTTGTGGGACTTATCGATAACATCATGCCGACCCTGCCGCTCAGTGACGCCCTGTTTACCGCAACCCAGCAGAAGGTGCTGGGCCTGCTATATGGCAAGCCGGACCAGAGTTTCTACGCCAACGAGATTGCCCGCTGGGCAAAGGTCGGTAAAGGCAGCCTGATGCGCGAGCTGGACCGCCTGCATCGAGCCGGCGTACTGACCCTGAACCGCCAGGGCAACCAGACCCACTACCAGGCCAATGCGGAATGCCCGATTTATGGGGAGCTGCTCGGCATCGTGCGCAAGACTTTCGGCATCGGCGAGCAGCTTCAGGCCACCCTGGCGCCCCTGGCTGATCATCTGGTATGGGCTTTCGTCTATGGCTCCATCGCCAAGGGCTCGGATCATGCCGGCAGCGATATCGACCTGATGCTGATCGGCGAGAACCTCGGCTACGGCGACGTGGTGGAGCGCTTGTTGCCCGTGGAAGAGCGTCTGGGTCGCAGCATCAACCCGACGATCTACACGCCGGCCGACTGGCTGGCCAAGAAGGCCGCCGGCAACAGCTTTGTCTTGCGGGTGTCAGAGCAAGACAAGATCAACCTGATCGGCGGCCCGCCGCCGGAGGAGTCTGCGCATGAGCAGTAAGGATAATCTGGAAAATCTGGCGCGCAGCGGCGGCCTCAAGGCGGAGCCACCCGACCACAAGGAGTGCGAAGGCTTGCTGCGTTCAGCCATCGACCGCCTGAAGGACGCCCACAACCCGGTGCTGTCTTTCGCCAGCCGCTTCGATCTGGCCTACAACGCCGCCCACGCCCTGGCGCTAACGGCGCTACGCCTGCAAGGCTACCGCTCGGACAAGCGCTATCTGGTGTTTCAGTGCCTGGTGCATACCCTCGATGTGGGCAAGGCGCAGGTCCGCCTGTTCGCGCTGTGCCATGAACGCCGCAATCTGGCGGAATACGAAGGCTACATGGACGTGGACGAAGCCTTGCTGGCTGACCTGCTTGCCGCGACCGACAGCCTTTTGGCGCAGGTGCAAAAAGTCATGGCCGATGCAGAGTAAGTACAGAATAGGGTAGGGCGATTGCAGAATAGGCGACAGAACAAATCTTTTGTGATGACACCCTGACCTTTACCGCCTTGGCTTTGGTCAGGCTTCTTCATCGTTGCAGGATATCCCCTATTAGGGTAATATTGATTTCATGGAAAAGCGCTCTCCGCATTATCTGCTTTCCGAGATTCTGGCTCAGATGACGACTGTTGAAGCAATGAATCTGACATTTTCCGCACAGGACGGAATACGGATGGCTGGCATGGCAAAGGCGGATGCGCTTGACGTGGTGCGGGGATTATCCCGTGCCGAGTTCTATAAGAGCATGACCACGGCCAAGGATCATCGTGTCTGGCAGGATGTGTATCACGCCGAGTGGCGTGGCAAACCGCTCTACGTGAAGTTCCAGCAAGCCGGCGAATACTT
>CAJBVC010000013.1 GCA_903958915.1 uncultured beta proteobacterium | reverse complement strand
TGCCGAAATTGGCAATCAGAATGTCGCCATTGGCTGCAAACGCCAAGCCGTTGGGCAACGTGCCTTGCGTAAACTTGGCTTCGAATTCTTCTCCCGTTGCACTGCTGGCTGCTTGAAATCGACGGTCTTGCTTTTGTCCGACAAAGCGTTGCGTGCCATCCGCAGCGATGCGCGTGACCCCGCCGCGCGCATCGGCTGCCCACAGAGTGCCGTCAGGTTCGGCAAGTATGCATTCGGGTCGTTGCAGATCGACACCGATCGTGCCCATTGCGCTGCGCTCCAGAACGAAGCCGTCAAGGGGGTTGCTTGCGTTCATTTCAATAACACCAAACTGATGGAGGGAAAGGCAATGAGCAGACCCAGTACGGCCATCATCGTCAGCGTAAACGGCAACGTTCCGCTAAATATGTCGCCCAGCGAAATATCCACGGTTCGTCCCAGGGTGCTCTTGATGACGTAGACACTTAGTCCAAACGGCGGTGTCAGCAGCCCTATTTCGACAGCGACCACAGTAATGACCCCAAACCAGATCAAGTTCAGGCCAAATTGCTGCGCGATCGGTAACATCAGGGGCAGAACAATCAACATGATCGATGAGGAGTCGATGATGGTTCCCAAAAGCACGATGACCACGACATAGAGCAGCATGAACATGGCCACGCCAAACCCGGCCGCCGCCATCCATTCCACCAGTGCCTGGGGGGTCCCACTCATGGCAAGCATGCGTGTGTAGATGTTGGCGCAAATGATGAGGAAACTCACCGACACGGTGACGTGACCGGTTTCAGTCAGGACTCCCCAGAAACTTTGCACGGTCAGTTTGCGCCGCAAAAGCGCAATGGCCAGCGCCATCAGTGCGCCCACTGCACCGGCTTCGGTGGCGGTGAAGAATCCCGCATAAATTCCACCGAGTACAGATCCAATCAGTGCCACGATCGGAATGATCTTGGTGGCCATTTCGGACAGCGGCATCAGATCTTCCAGAGCGATTTCAAGTGGACGCGCCTGTACATAGACCATTGCCGGGCGAAACCATGCCATCAGGACGATGGCAATCGAGAATGCGATTGCCAACACAAGACCCGGCACGATCCCCGCTGTAAACAGATCGCCGACTGACTGTTCGGAGAGAAAACCGTAGAGAATCATCAGCAAACTCGGTGGGATCAGCATACCCAGTACCGAGGAGCCTGCAACCACGCCCACAGCAAACTTGGGCTGGTAGCCAAACCGAAGCATTTGCGGCACGGCCACGCGGGTGAAGACGGCTGCAGATGCGATCGAAATTCCGGTGATGGCAGCGAAGACCGCGTTGGCCGCGACGGTGGCCACACCCAAGCCGCCGCGAATCCTGCGAAACGCCTGGTTGGCGACGTCAAAAGCGTCCTTGCCTATGTCTGCGTAAGCCACCAAAAAGCCGGTTAGTACGAAAAGCGGGACGACACCAAAAATATGGCTCGAAATGGAGTCGTTGACGGCTTGCGCCAACAAATTGGCCGCAATTTGGATGTCGCCGCGGATCAGCCAGACACCGACAAAGCTGAGCAGCCCCAATGTGATAGCTACATGCATGCCGCAATAAATCAGCACCAGCATGAGTACCAATGAACCAAGCGCGATCGTTACATTGCTCATGGCGTGCACCTGAGGGTGCGTCTTGTCAACCAGCGGCGAATGTCGATCCAGGCCAGCAGCAAGAACGTAGCTGCGGTGGCTATCAAGCCGACTAAGGTGATCAGGCGAATGGGCCAGACGGACAATTGAAAATCTCCGACTGCGCCCACGTACTCTTGAATCCGAACGGACTCCACCAGGGGTGACCAACTGGCCAGCAGGATGGCAATCATCAGAGACAACCCCACCAGATGGAAAACTGCATGCAGGATATCTACTACGCCAGGTTTTGCCTTTTTGATGCGATCAAGGAGGATGTCGGCACGCGTGAATCGTCCGGCATGCAGTGTGTCGGCAAGCTGCAAGAACACAATTCCCACAATGGAGAGCGACACCATCTCTGTGACGCCCCGAACCGGATGACTGAGGAAGTTGCGGCCAAACACGTCCAGGTTGATCAGCACCATCAAGCCCAGAATCCAGAGGGTTCCCAGAGCGTTCATAGCGCGGTTCAGGCGATGAAGCCCCAGAGGCAGATCAACCCCATAGGAGTCGCCCGCCGCACCTTCGGGTGACGACTGCAGTGTTCCTGACGCAGACAACTATTTGCTCCAGTCGCGCGGCAGTTTGGTGCCGGCCTTCTGCAGACTCGCCATATAGGCGTTGAGCACATCGTTGGCCGGAAGACCTTTGCCCTGGGCATCGGCCGCCCAATTCTTGGCGACCGGGCCTAGCGAGTCAGCCCAGCGTTTGCGTTCCACGTCATTCAGGTCGGTGATCTTCGCACCTGCTTCAGCCATCTTCTGTATCAATGCACTCACTGCGGCAGATTGCGCCTTGGCGTAAGCAGACTGCCATGCCTCCCCAGCTTCGACAAACGCCTTTTGCACCTCGGGGGGCAGTTTGTCAAATCGGCTCTTGCCAATGACTGCACCTCCGGCAAACTGGGCGCCAAAGTTGACTTTGGTAACGTAGGGTGCCACTTCGTGCAACTTGGCTCCCCACGCACCTGTGGTGAACACCAGTGCACCATCAGAAACGCCGGACTTGATGTCCTCATAGTAGGAGTTGAGCGTGCCAGCCACTGCGACAGCACCGGTGCCGCGTACCCAGTTGGACGACGGACCTGGCGCACTGATCTTCTTGCCTTGCAGGTTTTCCAGTTTGGTAATCGGGAATTTGGTCCACACGTGGTAAGTGTCCAGCGCCATCCCTCCCAGATACACAAGCCCGTTCTTGGTCCACGCGTCTCCCATCGCCGGAACCGACACTTGGAGGTCCGCCACGGTTTTGCTCACAAGTGCAATGTCATCCGTGCCAAAAGGTGTGTAGTAGGAAACGTTTTGCAGCGGAAATTTCGCACCCTCAAAAACCGTGCTGACAATTGCGACGTCGGCCACGCCATCGGCGACACCTTTGGACTCCGATCCCAATTTGAGAAGTGTGCCACCCCATGCTTTGGTCCATTCAATCTTGTACTTGCCAGCTACGGCCAGTCGCTTGTCGACCTCCGGGATGAGGACCTCGTCAGCCATCTTCACCCACAAGAAGACCGGCGGGTGCCCGGCAGCAGCGGTCATTTTGATGACTTGCTGGGCCGTCGCTGGCATGCTTGCCAGCAGTGTGGCGATTGCGGTTGCAGTGAGGACAGTTGTGCGGCGCTGTTTCATGGGGGTCTCCTGTTGTGTGTGTGAATCGGTCATGGTTGATTGGCTTTATCAAGTGGGTGCGGGCAAAGCGGCGCGTAGTCCGGCAACAATAAATGCCACGAGCATGGGTGCTACTGCAGGGTCACTGGGTTGGTTGATGCCGTTGGACAACCTTTGCACCCGACTGTCGCTGAGGTGATGGATCAATGCGCCAAGCGCAAACTGGTAACCCCAGGCGGCCTGTTCTCGCGTCGTATGGGGCACCGCCTGATGGATGGCATCGATAAACGCGTGTGCCATCGGATCAAAGTAGTCGCGCAGTACCTGATCTGCTTCTTCGGTCCGGTTGCTGAGTTCGCGCGCTACCAGGAGTGCGTAGTACTCGCCCTCAGCACTGGCGCGCAGACGCAAAACAGGGCCAACGAACGCTTCAATGATGAGCGCCAAAGTCAGCGGCTCCGAAGGATCAATCCGGATGCCGCGCAAGGCGGTCAACCTTTCCTCAATCGTTCCATTCCAATGGGAAAAAATGGCGTGAAACAACTCGTGTTTTTGCCCAAAGTAATACCCGACCAATGCCAGTGGCACTTCCGCCTCCTCCGCAATTTGTCGGATGGACGTCGCGTGGTAGCCCGATAGCGCGAACAGTTTTTCGGCAGCCAGCAAGATCACTTGCTTACGATCAACGCGCACTTCTACAGAACGTGCGATCTGCATTTTTTCGAGGAGTTCTACATCGCGCATCTGAACTATTGAACGACCGTTCAGTTTTGTTGTACATAAGTACAAACCCTTAACAAGCTGTGCAATAACGGCTGTCTTTGCAGCGAGGGCTGCGGTTTTTGGCGCATTTCCATGCAGATGACACTCACTCGTGCGTGCCCATGGGAAATGAAATAGACTGCATCAGGGGTCAAACCCTTTCTAAGCAATCCAAATTAACAACGCTTCTGACAGAGATTATGAAAAATTCAATACGTTCTGCTGTATTTGTCGCCCTGGCCACTTTGTCGGCAGCGGGTTCGGCACTAGCCGGAGATGCCGACTTCACGCTGGTGAACCGCACTGGCTACGATCTGCGCGAGGTCTACATTTCACCTTCGAACAAAGAGGCGTGGGGCAAAGATCGCCTGGGCCGCAATTTGCTGGAGACCGGCAAGAGCCGACTTTTCAAGTTCTCCGACAAGAGTTCGTGCAAACAGGATTTGAAAGTAGTGTTTGATGACGACGGTTCTGACGTGATCTGGGAGGACTTTGATCTCTGTGAACTCAACAAGATTACGCTGAAATACAACCGTAAATCGGGCGAGGTATCTGCAGACACAGAGTAGCGAGCTCGTTCGGGCAATGCTGATGGATGTCCCGTGCGGTTGAAAATTAGGTCAATTTTTGAAACCTTCTATAATCTTGGGTTTCGCAGCGCCTTTGTGGCTCCGCGGCGAACACATTCAGTAATGGATGAACCCCACCTAAGAGATTCCCGATAGAAGGAGACCCGACCGTGGAAAAGAGCCCGCCAAACCAACTCCATTAGGAAATTCTCATGTCAACTTTCAGCGCAAAACCCGCTGAGGTCGTGCACGAGTGGTTTGTGATTGACGCGACCAACAAGGTCCTCGGACGAGTAGCCAGCGAAGTTGCTCTCCGTTTGCGCGGCAAACACAAGGCCATTTACACGCCTCACGTCGATACCGGCGACTTTATTGTCGTCATCAATGCAGCCCAGCTGCGCGTCACCGGTGCCAAGCCGCTTGACAAGGTGTACTACCGTCACTCCGGTTACCCAGGCGGTATCACTGCCACCAACTTCCGCGACATGCAAGCCGCGCACCCTGGCCGCGCTTTGGAAAAAGCCGTCAAGGGCATGCTGCCTAAAGGCCCGCTGGGCTACGCCATGATCAAGAAGCTCAAGGTCTATGGTGGTGCCGAGCATCCGCATAGCGCGCAGCAGCCCAAGGTTCTGGATATTCCAGGTATTTCTCCTAACGCAGTGAAACGTGAGGCCGCCCTATGATCGGTGAATGGAACAATGGCACCGGCCGTCGCAAATCCAGCGTCGCCCGTGTGTTTCTGAAAAAAGGCTCTGGCCAGATCGTTGTCAATGGCAAGGCCATCGAGAATTTCTTTGGACGTGCAACATCGATCATGATCTGCAAGCAGCCGCTGCTGCTGACCAATCACGCCGAGACGTTTGACGTGATGGTGAATGTGGCTGGCGGTGGAGAGTCGGGACAAGCCGGTGCGGTGCGTCACGGCATCACCCGTGCGCTGATCGACTACGACGCGACGCTCAAGCCGGCGTTGAGTCAGGCGGGCTTTGTGACGCGGGATGCGCGTGAAGTCGAGCGTAAGAAGGTCGGCTTCCACGGCGCCCGCCGTCGCAAGCAGTTCTCCAAGCGTTAAGTCGGTTTCCGTATCGAATCAAAGCCGTCCCGGCCATGCTAGGGGCGGCTTTTTCTTTGGAAAGATCGCTGCATGCGATTGCGTCTATTGCGTCGTCGTCTCACCATCAGTGCTCCGCACATGGCGGTGCGCAGTGCCATGCCCTGGCCGTTCCGTTGGGCTATCTTCGCCATTGTTTTGGGCTTCTGTGCCGCCATCGGACTTTGGGCGTTTGAATTCGGCAAGGACATTGCAGGTCTGGACGGTGGCACCAAAGAGGATTTGCTGCGCGTGCGTTCGGAACTGGTTGCCGTTCGCGCGGAGTTGTCGGAGGTAAAGGAGCAGCGCGATCGTGCGCAGTCTGTTGCCAACACGGCTGACACGCTTCTAACCACCGAAAAGGCCTCTCAGGAACGTCTGCTGGCGCAAGTCAAGCAGTTGGAGGACGAGAACCACAAGTTGCGCGACGACCTCGGTTTCTTTGAGAAACTGATCCCCACGGCGCGCGGCGAAGGTGTTGCAATCCGCGGTTTGCAGGCAGAGTTGCAAACCAACAGCCAGCTAAAATGGCAGATTCTTGTGATCCAGGCGAATAAGAATGCACAGGAATTCAGTGGTCGGCTGGAAATATCCCTTACAGGTGTTTTGAGTGGCAAACCCTGGTCTACCCTGTTGCCAGGCGAACACCAGGCGATCAAGATACGCCAATATGGCCGGATCGAGGGTGAATTTGCAGTGCCGCCGCAGGTGATTGTCAAGGGTTTGACTGCCAAGGTGCTCGAGGGTGATGCACTACGTGCCACACAGACGATCAAGTTATGACCAACGAAGGAGACCAATCATGTTCAACAAGAAGAAACAACCACCCATCAAGAGCCTGATCGCCGAGGGTAGCCAGATCACCGGCAGCATCAATTTCACCGACGGCTTGCGCGTGGATGGTGACGTGGCTGGAAATGTGCACGCCAAGGAGGGTGGATCCAGCATTCTGGTGATTTCGGAGACCGCACATGTGGTGGGTGAAATTGCAGCCGACCACATCATCATCAATGGCAGCGTGAAGGGACCTGTCCACGCGCGCTTGATGCTGGAGTTGCAGCCCAAGGCCCGGATAGAAGGCGACATTCAGTACATGGCCCTGGAAATGCATCAGGGCGCGCTCATCACCGGCTTGCTTCGCCCGATCCTGGTGGGCGAAGAAAAGCCCACACTCAAACTGGCGGCAAACAACGCCTGAAAGTATTCCCGAGTAAATTTGTGTACTATTGCTCCCATTGATTGATTGACTGGAGAACCCCATGAGCGCTGTAGCCGAAGATGTTGTGACCGAGATGCCCGCCCCCATTCTGTTTACCGACAGTGCAGCGGCGAAGGTTGCCGACCTGATTGCAGAAGAAGGGAACCCTGATCTCAAGTTGCGTGTTTTTGTGCAAGGTGGTGGCTGCTCCGGCTTTCAGTATGGATTTACCTTTGACGAGATCACGAATGAAGACGACACGACCATGACCAAAAATGGCGTCTCACTGCTGATTGACGCCATGAGCTACCAGTACCTCGTCGGCGCGGAAATCGACTACAAAGAGGACCTGCAGGGTGCGCAGTTCGTTATCAAGAATCCGAATGCGACAACCACCTGTGGCTGCGGTTCGTCGTTTTCGACCTGAACGCTTCGGTCGTTCGTCGCCGCATTAAGCAGGGTAAACCGCTCCGAGAATACGGGCGCCTTTGGCGCCCGTAACGCTTCCAACACTCCCGGTTTTTCCCAGAATGGTCTGGCGTGCCAGCCAGGCAAAGGCGACGGCCTCCACTTGCTGAGGTGGTATTCCTGCTACATCTGAACTCTGTACGGCACAACCTGGCAGTGCAGCCTGCAGACGGGTCATCAGATGGCCGTTGCCGGCACCGCCGCCGCAAACCGACAACAACCGGCACATAGGGGCAACCGCATTCAGACTGTTGGCGCAACTCTGGGCTGTGAGTTCGGTCAGGGTTGCTTGAATATCCACGGGGGCAAGCTCACCGAAGCCTTTGAGCTTTTCAGTCAACCATGCAGGATTGAACAAGTCACGGCCGGTGCTTTTGGGCGGCGATCTGGAGAAGTACGGTTCGTCCAGCAAGTGCGCCAACAACCTGAGGCACACCTTGCCTTGAGCCGCCCAGGCGCCGCCATCGTCAAATTGATCTCCAGTATGTCCTTGGCACCAGCCGTCCAGCAACACATTGGCGGGGCCGCAGTCAAAGCCAATAAGTGCGTTGGCGTAGGGGTCCAGGATCGTGATGTTGGAGATGCCACCCAGATTCAGCACCGCTGTCACCGTGTCTGAGCGCCCAAAGAAGGCTTGATGAAACGGGGGGACGAGTGGCGCACCTTGCCCGCCCGCCGCAACGTCGCGGGTGCGAAAGTCTGCCACCACATCGATCGCGCACAACTCTGCGAGGAGGGCTGCATTGTTGATCTGGACCGTGTAACCCGTACCATCAAACTCTTGTGGGCGGTGCCGTATGGTCTGCCCATGGGCGCCGATGGCGCGTACGTCCGAAGATTTGGTGTTGCTCAGTGCCAGCAGGTGGTGGACTTGCTGTGCATAGACACGCGCCAGGCCATTGGCTGCCAGCGCCGCGCGGTGCACCTCGTTGTCGCCCGCAACGTTCAAAGCCCAGAGTTCCGCCTTGAGAGCTTCCGGAAATGATCCACTCGAATGCCCCAATACGGCCGGACGCTCCGTGGAAAAATCAACGAGAACGGCGTCAACCCCATCCAGCGAGGTGCCAGACATCAGCCCTATATAGCGCTCCGACATGCTACGCGGCGAGCGAAGCAGGCCTATTGGGTGGTCGTGGCAAGGATCTGTGATGCCGCGGCCAGTTGAGTTCGTACCATGGTTGCAGCATTTGCGAATGCCTTCTTTGCAGAAGGTGCAACCGGGATCGACTCACTCTGGCGTGCAAGTGTCAAGGGGTCGCGATGCACACCATTCACCCGGAATTCAAAGTGCAAATGGGGGCCAGTGGCCCAACCAGTTTGACCAACAGCACCAATGTGCTGTCCCTGGTTGACGCTTTGACCGCGCCGCACGCCAATACGGCTGAGATGCGCATAGACCGTCGTGTTGCCATTGCGGTGTTTGACGTGCACCACATTGCCGAAGCCGTTTTGAACACCAGCGAATTCGACGACGCCATCCGCTACCGTGCGAACCGGGGTGCCAGTGGGCGCCCCGTAATCGACACCCTGGTGCGCGCGCAAGGTTTGCAGGATCGGGTGCATGCGCATTTTGAAACCGCTGGTAACCCGGGAAAACTCCATCGGTGAAGCCAGGAAGGCGCGGCGCAAGCTTTCTCCGGCAAGGGTGTAATAACCTCCCTTGGCGGATGGTGATTGCCCCATGGTTGCTGCTACCGGGGCGCCGTGTGCGACCGGTTCCTGGAACCACATGGCCTGGTATTGCTTGCCAGCGTTCACAAACTCTGCACTCAAAACACGTCCAGCGCGCATCGGTTCACCGTCGCCTTCCAGCGTCTCGTAAACAACAGAAAACCGATCACCCTTGCGAAGAGCACGGTGAAAGTCAATATCACCGGAAAAAATTTCCGCCAATTGAATGGCTATCGAGTCGGGAATTCGCGCAGCATCGGTCGCTGCGAACAAAGACGACTGAATGGTGCCGCTGGCCAAGCGCGAAGATGCGGTCATGGGCAGTGCTTCGACCTGAGACCGAAAACCAGTCGCAGTGCGCACGACCGTCAATCGCTTGAACATGCCCTCTTCATCGAGGCTCCAACGCGCGCTCAGTTTGAGCAAGGTGTTGTCGTCATCCGCTTCCACCGACACATTGCGCCCATTGCGTCCCAGCAGCGTTTGGCGAACGAGCGCATCACTACGCAAAAAGTCGGCAGCTTGCGGGTCAAACACCCCAACGCGCTTGAGCATTGAGTCCACCGTGTCGCTAGACCTCATAACATCAGAGCGGTACAACCTTAGCGACTGCGCCTCAATCAGATCGATCTGGCTAGAAATGGGCAGAGGTGCAATTGCCTCCACCACTGTGCGCACTGGCAAATCAGACGCATCGGGTGCCAGATTTCCCACCGCATACGTGGCCCCACCACCGCCCAAAAGCACGGCAGCCACCACAGCGGTCAGTTGCAAAGGACTGAGCCGAGCGATCCGGATTGCGGGGGCAAACAAAGTGTGAACGAATCCAGTTTTCAAATTGGGGCTCCGAGGGCCACACAACAGACAGCGGCGGCTAAAATCAGCGCTTTCGCTCTGTGGCATCAAAGTAACAGTGGCGCAGTATAACTGCTCACGGCACCTATTCTTTTAAGAAAAACCCTTATGAATTCACCTCAAGGTCAAACGTTTGTGGTAAGCGATCGCACACAGGAGGCGCTGGCGGTGTCCTTGCGTGGCTGTGATGAACTGATCCCGCAGGACGAGTGGGTCAAAAAGCTGGCACGATCCGAGGCCACCGGCAAGCCGTTGCGTATCAAGTTGGGCCTGGACCCCACCGCGCCTGACATTCACATCGGACACACCGTAGTGCTCAACAAGATGCGCCAGTTGCAGGATCTGGGACACACCGTGATCTTCCTGATTGGCGACTTCACCACGATGATTGGCGACCCATCCGGGCGTAACAGCACGCGCCCGCCGCTGACACGCGAGCAGATCGAAGCCAACGCCCAGACGTATTACAAGCAGGCGTCTCTGGTTTTGGACCCCAGCAAAACCGAGATCCGCTACAACAGCGAGTGGAGCGATCCCCTGGGCGCGCGGGGGATGATCCAGCTGGCGTCACGCTACACAGTGGCCCGCATGATGGAGCGCAATGACTTTCACGACCGATTCAAGGCAGGCCAATCGATCAGCGTGCACGAATTCCTGTATCCGCTGATGCAGGGCTACGACAGTGTGGCGTTGCACAGCGATCTGGAACTAGGCGGCACCGACCAGAAGTTCAACCTGCTGGTAGGCCGGCAACTGCAGGCCGAGTATGGTCAGGAACCGCAATGCATCCTGACCATGCCGCTGCTGGAGGGGCTCGACGGCGTGGAGAAGATGTCCAAGAGCAAGAACAACTACATCGGCATCAGCGAAGACGCCAACACTATGTTTGCCAAGGTGCTCAGTGTTTCCGACGTATTGATGTGGCGCTGGTACACCCTGTTGAGCTTCCAGAGCGAAGCCCAGATAGCGGCCCTCAAGGCGGAAGTGGAAGCTGGACGTAACCCGAAGGACGCCAAGGTGGCACTGGCCAAGGAGATCACTGCCCGCTTTCACTCCGCACCGGCGGCGGAGGCGGCCGAGCAGGACTTCATCAACCGCAGTAAGGGTGGCATTCCCGATGAAGTCGCTGAGGTCACGCTGCCTCTCGGGGAAGGCGGAACTGCCGTGGGGATAGGCGCACTGTTGAAATCGGCCGGTCTGGCCGCGTCTGGCGGCGAAGGCAACCGCCTCATCGACGGCGGCGGTGTGCGGGTCGACAGCAGCGTGGTGAGCGACAAGGGGCTCAAACTGGGGGCCGGCACCTATGTGCTGCAGGTGGGCAAGCGCAAGTTCGCCCGCGTCACGCTGGCCTGAGGCGCGGCCATGCATGCGCTGTTGCAACGGGTTCGGCACGCCCGCGTGGTGGTGGGAGGGGAAGTGGTAGGCCACATCGGCCCCGGTCTTCTGGTGTTCGTTTGCGCAGAGTTAGGGGACACCCAGGCGCAAGCTGACAAACTGTTGGCCAAGATTCTGAAACTGAGGGTGTTCAGTGACGCGCTTGGCAAGATGAACCTGAGTGTCCAGAACATGGACGGGGATGGCACGCTGGGCGGTTTGCTGGTAGTCAGCCAGTTCACCCTGGCTGCAGACACGTCCTCGGGAAACCGTCCTGGCTTTTCTGGCGCTGCTGCGCCCGCAGATGGGCGAAGTCTGTACGACTACTTTGTGGCACAAGCCCGCATCTCCCATCCATTGGTGCAAACCGGCATTTTCGCGGCAGATATGCAGGTGGAACTGGTCAATGACGGGCCGGTGACGATACCGATGCGGGTTGCGCCACTGAGTTGAATGTCCCTGTTTTGTAGCTGGTTGCCGTTGAGCAGCGGGTCGAGGACTCGGAGCAAAGCGCTCTGCCGCCCAGGCTAGCCGCCGTACCCACGCACTGGGATAGGACAAGTTAATTTGACCCGAAGCGCTGCGACAACCATACTTCATTGGTGCAATCCAGCACGGATTACGGAGCAATTCCATGCGCTACAGAATACTGGGTCTGGTGTTCGTGGTGGCTGTCGGACTGATCGGGTGTACCACTACCCGTGTGGCCAGCGCACCGCCACCGGGGATCTGGCAGGACCAGGCCTTTGACTATCGGCGCGATCGCGTGGCCGAAACACGGGAGACCCTGTTCGCTCTCGACCCCGCAGTGGTCGAGGGCCTCACGAATGGGCAGCGCCTGGGATTTACCCACGAGCGGCGTCTGGACCTGCTGCT
>CAJBVC010000012.1 GCA_903958915.1 uncultured beta proteobacterium | reverse complement strand
CACGGCAAAAGCTTGCTGTGCCAGTGCCAGGGCTTGGGGCAGGTTCTTGCCTTCCCGGAAACGTGTTTCACTCAGGCGCTCAAGTGCGCGGCCTTCGAGCGGCGCCATGCCGCTGCGACGGGCGGCCTTGAGTGCAGCGCGTGCCGAAGACAGGGCCTGCGGCAGGCGACCGCGTCGGAAATGCACCGTCAACGCCGCCAAATGGGCCCGCGCCTGAAGCTCCGGCGCCCAGTCTTTGCCCGCTGCCGACTTGGCCAGGGCGGCCATGGCCCGCATGTCGGCCTCGGCCTCCTGCATTTCCATGCGCATCACATAGCATTCGCAACGCTGCTCTAGCAGTTGCATACGTTCTAGGGCATTGACGGTAGACCCATCGAGCGCGGCACTGGCGGCGGCAATGGCGGCTTCAAGTTGGCCGGCCGCTACCAGTGCCGCGAGTTCCTGGGCGGTTTGCCGGCGCATGGAGGGCGTCATTTCTTCATTCCCTCCAGAATATCGAGCGCTTCATCGAGCGCCAGCGCGCTGACGGCACGGTTTATGGACGCGAAATGTTCGCCCAGGGCACGGCGCAGCAGTGCATGGTGATCCGCAAAATGCCGCTGGGCATTGGCGTCATCGTCGCGCAGGAGCTGAAGCAGTGTGCCGATAGCCCGTTGGGCGGCGCCGGCATCCGTAGCATCCGCACGGTCGGGGCGCGTCGGGGAGTGCGCCTGCAGCACCGGCTGCAGCGCCAGCAACAAGGCATCCAGCAGCTGTTGCACTTCGGCCAGGGACTCTGCCCCATGGCCCGCCTGAACCGACTCCTCCAGCATGAAGCTTGCGTCGTACAGGGCGTGCGCGCCAATGGTGCCCGCCAGCCCTTTGAGGGTATGGGCGGTGCGCTCGGCCGCGTCCAGTTTGCCCTCGGCCAAGGCTTGCCCGATGCGCGCACACGCATCGCTTTGCTCGCGCACAAAGTTTTGCAGCAATTCCAGATAACGGTCTTCGCGACCCATCACACGGCGCAGCCCGGCTTGCAGGTCCAGCCCTTCGATGTGGGTGGGCAGCAGACGCAGCGACGGTGCCGACACTGCGCCGCCTTGAGCGGTTGCAGGAGTTGTTGGTGCCGATGCATCGGGCGATTGCGCCGAACCCAATGCACTGTCCTTGTTAACCCAGCGCAACAGCGTCTTGAACAACAGCTCGGGTTCAATCGGTTTGGCCACAAAGTCCACCATGCCGGCATCGATGCAGCGTGCGCGACCGGAGGCCATGGCGTTGGCGGTCATGGCGATGATGGGCGTGCCACGCCAATCGGGCAGGGCCCGGATCGCCAGTGTGGCTGCAATGCCGTCCATTTCGGGCATTTGCATGTCCATCAGGATCGCGTCAAATTGCCCGCGGGCAGCCATCTCCAAAGCAATGCGTCCATTGTCGGCGACCTGCACCTGCACGCCCACGTCGGCCAGCAGCGCACACGCCACCTGCTGGTTCAGGAGGTTGTCTTCGGCCAGCAACACACGCACGCCCTGCAAGCCTTTCAGCCCTGGCACGCCCGTGCTGCCAGCGGTGTGCGCTATCAAGTTGGAAGCGTTTTGGCCTTGCTCATCGCCCACCAGCCGCATCAGTGAATCAAACAGTGTGGAGGGGCTGACCGGTTTGGACAGCACCTCGGTAATGCCCAGGGCGTTGGCCTGCCGGACCAGATCTTCGCGGGCATACGCGGTCACCATGGCCATGGGTGGGCAGTACGTTGCAGGTGCGACGTCGCGTTCGCGCAGCCTTTGGGCCACCTGTAATCCGTTCATGCCCGGCATTTGCCAGTCCAGCAGCACCGCATCAAAGGGCGTGCCACTGGCAGTGATCAGATCCAATGCCGACTGACCGGACTCGGCCTGCACCGCATCAAAACCCATGTTACCCAGCATGCCATGCAGCACGGTGCGGGCGTGCTCGTTGTCGTCCACCACCAGTACCCGCTTGCCGCGGAGGTCCAGCCGTGATTTGCGCGTGGTCGGCGCGGTTTCGCCAACCCCGAGGCGGGCGGTGAACCAGAAGCTGGAGCCCTTGCCGACTTCACTGTGCACGCCCACGGTGCCGCCCATCAGCTCTGCCAACTGTTTGGAGATGGCCAACCCCAGCCCGGTGCCGCCGTATTTGCGGGTGGTGGATGCGTCGGCCTGCTGAAAGCTCTGGAACAGGCGTCCCATTTGCTCTTCAGTCAGGCCAATGCCGGTGTCTGTCACGGAAAAAAGCAGCAGCACGTGTTTATCGGAGTGCTCCGATACGCGCACCACAATCGCCACCTCGCCCGCCTCGGTGAACTTGACGGCGTTGCTGGCAAAGTTCAGCAGGATCTGGCGCAGCCGCAGCGCGTCACCCACCAAGGCGTTGGGCACATCCGCGCCGACGTCAATCACAAATTCCAGTTGCTTGAGTGCCGCCTTTTCGGCAATGAGCGTGGCCACGTCGTCCATCAGGCCCTCCAGGAGCAGGTCACCGGCTTCGATTTGCAGCATGCCTGCTTCGACCTTGCTGAAGTCCAGCACATCGTTGATGATGCCCAGCAGGTGCTGGCCGCTTTGCTGGATTTTTTGCACGTAGTCACGCTGGCGCGGGTTCAGTTCCGTGCCCAGTGCCAGATAGCTCATGCCGATGATGGCGTTCATCGGCGTGCGGATCTCGTGGCTCATATTGGCCAGGAAGTTGCTCTTGTGCTGGTTGGCGGCTTCAGCGGCTGCGCGGGCGGCGCGGACTTCGTCAAACAGGCGCGTATTTTGAATGGCTACTCCCGCCTGGTCGGCAAACGCCTTCAGCAATGCCATATCCTTGCCGTTGAAACCAACTTTTTCGCGGCGCAGCACCACCAGGCACCCGATCGCTGTGCCGCCATGGATCAGCGGCGCGCAAATGCCGGATCGAAACCCGCTTTTGAGCGAAAGACGCCGCAGGATTGGGTACTGCTCTGACGCTTGTTCGAGATCGGCGTGGTAGACGACCTTGCCCTCCGATACGGCCACACCCATGGGGGTTCGGTTATCAATCGGCACCGGATCTTTGGGAAACTCGCCGCTGCTGGCGCAGGCTTGCAGTTGCCCGCCTTCAGCCAACCACAACACAGCGCGGGTGCCACTTAACAGGCGCTCACTGTTCCTGATGATGGCATCAAAGACCGGCTGTGAATCGGTCATCGATGCAACCAGAAAACGCAGGACGTCGGAAATTGCCGTTTGTCGTTCCAGTGCGTCTTTGGTTTCGTTGAACAGCCGTACACCTTCCATGGCGATCACGGCCTGGTCCGCAAAGGTTTGCAACAGTTTCACATGGTCTTCGTGGGTATCACCCGGCTCACGCCAGGCCAGCGCGATGGACCCCACCGGTTCGCCATCGCGCAGCATCGGCACGCCCAGCATCCGGCGCCAGCCACCGGCGCGCGCCGCATCCTTGCTGTAGGCGTCACCTTCCGCGAGGGTGTCATATATGCGCTCGACCGACTTGCTCAGGATGGAGCGGCCACTGGCAAATTCCCTGCTTGGGGCCATAGGGTACCGCGCAGTCACCTCCTGCAGGGCGGCCTCGGGCCAGTTGTGCGTTGCAGCAAGGTGCACCTGTTCACCGTCGTAACGAAAAATGGCGGAAACCTGGCTGCCACACAGTTGCACAGCGTGTCGCAGGATGGTCTGAAAGACCGGTGTCACGTCGTCCGGTGATGCGCTGATGACGCGAAGGATGTCACTGGTGGCCGTTTGCTGTTCCAATGCCTTCTTGGTATCGTTGAACAAGCGCGCGTTCTGGATGGCGATAGCCGCCTGGTCGGCAAAAGTTTTCAGCAGCTCAATTTCAGCTTCGCTGAAGGGTCGTGGTGGAGAGCGCAGCACATCAATAGTGCCAAGTCCTTTGCCTTCCCACAGCATCGGTGCAATCAGCCCCGAACCGCTGCCAAACCGCCTTGCCATGGCGCGCACCGTGTCAGGCGTATCGGCGTCGTGCAGTGTGTCCCGGAAATGAAGGACCGACCTTTCAAGGATCGCCTTGCCCTGTAAAGATCGTTTCAGGAGCGTTGGAAAGAAGGGTTTGAATGCGTCCTGCATCTCGGGGGTGTAGCCGCGCATCGCCTTCATATGGAGTAGGCCATGCTCATCGACCAGCGTGATGCCAATCGCGTGACCGCCAAAAATGCGTTCTGAGCTTTCGGCTATTTTTTCAAACACCGGCTGCGCATCGGCCACCGATTGACTGATCACGGCCAGGACTTCGCTGCTGGCTTTCTGTCGCTCCAGCGCTTCTTTCATCTCTTTGTTGATCCGCTCCATTTGCCATCGGTTGAT
>CAJBVC010000011.1 GCA_903958915.1 uncultured beta proteobacterium | reverse complement strand
TGGCATCCTGCACGAGGTGTTTGGCTACCCGCAATTCCGTGGCCCTCAGCAAGCCATCATTGAGCACGTGACTACGGGAGGCGACGCGCTGGTACTCATGCCTACAGGTGGCGGCAAGTCACTGTGTTATCAGATCCCCGCCATTGCACGGCAACGGGCGGGGCTCGGTGTCGGTATCGTCATCTCACCCCTGATCGCGCTGATGCACGACCAGGTGGGCGCGCTGCACGAGGCGGGTGTCAGCGCCGCCTTTCTCAATTCCACCCTGTCGACCGAGGAGGCGTCGGATGTGGAGCAGCAGCTGTTGCGGGGTGAACTCACGTTGCTGTACGCCGCGCCGGAGCGCGTCACCACACCACGCTTTCTGGCACTGCTGGCGGCCCTGGCGCAGCGCGGACATCTGAGCCTGTTTGCGATCGACGAGGCGCATTGTGTGAGCCAGTGGGGGCATGATTTTCGGCCCGAGTACCGCGCGCTAACAGTGTTGCATGAACGGTTCCCGGGTGTGCCGCGCATGGCGCTCACCGCCACGGCCGACGCACTGACGCGCGAAGACATTCTGGAGCGGCTGCAGTTGCAGGACGCCCGCGCCTTCGTCAGCAGCTTCGATCGGCCCAACATCCGCTACACGATTGTGGAAAAGCGCGATGGCACGCAGCAGTTGTTGCGCTTTATCGAGCGCGAACATGAAGGCGAGGCCGGCATTGTGTACTGCCAGTCGCGCCGAAAGGTAGAGGACGTGGCACAAACGCTGGTCGAGGCCGGCATCGACGCGATGCCCTACCACGCCGGGTTGGATGCCAAGGTGCGCCAGCGCAACCAGGACCGGTTCCTGCGCGACGATGGCGTGGTTATGGTGGCTACCATCGCCTTTGGAATGGGCATCGACAAGCCCGATGTGCGCTTTGTCGCCCATCTGGACATGCCCAAGAACATTGAGGGCTACTACCAGGAGACCGGACGCGCCGGGCGCGACGGCCTACCCGCGCAGGCCTGGATGGGCTACGGGCTGCAGGATGTGGTGAACCAGCGCCGCATGATTGACGAAAGCCCCGCCGAGGAAGAGTTCAAGCTGGCACTGCGCGGCAAACTCGATGCTTTGCTAGGGCTGGCAGAGGCCACCGATTGCCGCCGTGTACGCCTGCTCGCTTACTTTGGTGAGCAGATGGCGGATGGGGAAAGCGGCCACAGCAGCAATGGAGCGGGCCGCTACAACTGCAGGAATTGCGACAACTGCCTGCAGCCGCCCGAAATCTGGGATGGCACCGAGGCCGCTCGCAAACTGCTCAGCACCATTTACCGGATTCGCCAGCAAAACGGAATGGCCTTTGGCGCCGGGCATCTGATGGACATTGTTCGCGGCAAAGTCACCGACAAGGTCACCCAGCACGGTCATGCATCCCTGAGTACGTTTGGCGTGGGGGCTGATCTGTCGGAAGTGCAGCTGCGTGGCGTGCTGCGCCAGTTAATCGCCATGGGTGCGGTGGCAGTGGATGGTGAGTCCTTCAACACCCTGCAGCTGACCGACAAGTCGCGCGCCGTGCTGCGCGCTGAAGTTCGTGTGCAATTGCGTGCGTCTGTGTCGAGTCCGGCGAGCCGCAAGAAGAAACGCTCTGGTGCCGGGTTGGCTGCCATCCGCGCGCCCATTGCGCTCGATGGCGCAGCACTGGAGCGCTACGCCGCACTCAAGGCATGGCGCGCCGACGTGGCGCGGGAACACAATTTGCCCGCCTACGTGATATTTCACGACGCCACACTGGCTGCAATCGCCCACAAATCGCCGCAGACGTTGGACGATTTGCAGGGAATCAGTGGCATTGGGGCCAAGAAACTGGAAGCCTATGCGGAGGAAGTCCTGCGCGTGATTGCCGCGGTGTAATTCCGTTTCAAAATCATCCGTTTCGTTGTTGCTTCGCCTTGTCCTCCCAGAACATCTTTAGATGCTCTGGGACAAGCGTCAGCACTGCCTGCGGCTTCGCGCCTAGACACGAATTATTTGGAAACGGAATAGGTGTCTCAGTGATGGCGGAAACAGCTTTCGTACGACATGGCCGCACCCGACATGGTGTTCTGCAGGCGGGCGATGGCGCGGCTGTGGCGTTCGCCACAGGCCTGGTCGGCCACATGCTGGCGGTGGTGCTGGATCAAGGTCTGAAACTTGGTGCGGCAGGCGTCGAGAACGCCAGCGAAGTTCAGCGCGATGTAAGCATTGTGGTCGGCGTTGGTGCTGCGGAATTCGTCTGACCAGTAGTCAAACAGCTGCCACTGGTATGTGCCTTTTTCAGGGACCTTGATGGTAATCGTGTGCATATCAACTCTACGAGGTGGTGAAAATAGACACTTTCAAGAACCGTTGTGCAGGTGGTGAAGCCCGCTGGTGCTGTTTGGCATCCGCTCAGGTACTATCACGCGCTAGCCGTGCATATGGTTGACAGGAATATTTCCGGCGCGCAAAAAACTGTCCCTTTTCGATGTTTCAGCCAGCAAACTTCCCATGATCCACCACGATGACGTTCTCGACGCTGCCCGCAGACTGCACGGACATT
The DNA here is from genome assembly GCA_903958915.1 of uncultured beta proteobacterium. Taxonomy (GTDB): domain Bacteria; phylum Pseudomonadota; class Gammaproteobacteria; order Burkholderiales; family Burkholderiaceae_C; genus Allorhodoferax. Next base: position 460 of record CAJBVC010000011.1, on the reverse strand, counting down.
TACTTCAAACGCCCTGCGTCGCATCGAAAACACTGTCAGAAATTACAGGTGCTCAGGTTTTCCTGAAGTTTGAGAACCTGCAGTTCACCGCGTCATTCAAGGAGCGCGGGGCATGTAACAAGCTTGCACAACTCACGCCAGCGGAGTCGGCGCGTGGCGTCATCGCCATGAGTGCGGGCAACCATGCGCAGGGCGTGGCCTACCACGCGCAACGTTTGGGTTTGCGGGCGGTCATTGTGATGCCGCGCTTCACGCCGGGCGTCAAAGTGGAGCGCACAAGGGGATTTGGTGCCGAAGTCATCCTCCACGGTGACACGCTGGAAGAGGCGCGCAGCCACGCGCTGACGCTTGCGCAACAGCAACATTTGACATTTGTCCACCCATTCGATGACGACGCCATCATGGCCGGCCAGGGCACGGTGGCGCTGGAAATGCTGCAGCAAGTGCCGGAACTGGACAC
>CAJBVC010000010.1 GCA_903958915.1 uncultured beta proteobacterium | reverse complement strand
CGGCGTCTTTCTCGCCCACGTCCAGGGTCAGCCGCAGGAGCTTGGTGGATCCCTCCACCGGCTCGCATTGCACGATTTTTGCGATGCGCAGGTCGATCTTGGCAAAGTCTTCGATGCCGATGGTGGGTGCCAGGGCTTCGCCGCCGGGTGCCTCGGGGTCAGCGGCGACCGCTACAGGTGCCGGTTTCGCTATCTTTTTGGGAGCTGCCTGCGCTTGTTGCACGGGCGCTGCAGCCTCTTTTGGTTCAAAGAGCGCATCCAGTTGCTCAGGCAGCACGCGCTGCATCAGGTGCTGGTAGGTGCCGATCACATGCTGGGCCGGTAGTGGCTCGCGCACATTCTCAAAGCTCAGTGGCGCAATATTCAGGAATGCCTCCACCTGCCGTGCCAACTCGGGCAGCACCGGTTTGAGGTAGCAGGTGAGAACCCTGAAGGCTTTGATGCACACCGTGCACACGCCTTGCAGCCGCGCGTCCATGCCAGCCTGCTTGGCCAGGTCCCAGGGTTTGTTGGCGTCCACATAGGCATTCACCTGGTCGGCCAGCAGCATGGTTTCACGCAGTGCCTTGGCACAGTCGCGTGCGGCGTAGAGCGCTTCAATGCTTTCGCTCTGCTGGCGCAGTTGGTGCAGAAGCGCCGCGCCATCTTCCGGCACTTCGCCCAGCCGGCCTTCGAAGCGCTTGGTCAGGAACCCGGCGGCGCGCGAGGCAATGTTGATGTATTTGCCGATGAGGTCACTGTTGACCCGCGCCATGAAGTCGTCGGCATTGAAGTCGATGTCTTCATTGCGCCCCGAGAGTTTGGCCGCCAGGTAGTAGCGCAGCCACTCGGGGTTCATGCCGAGTTTGAGGTACTTGAGCGGGTCCAGCCCCGTGCCACGGCTCTTGCTCATTTTTTCGCCGTTGTTCACCGTCAGGAAGCCGTGCACAAAGATGTTGTCGGGCGTCTTGCGACCGCTGAAATGCAACGTGGCAGGCCAGAACAGGGTGTGAAACGTGACGATGTCCTTGCCGATGAAGTGGTACTGCTCCAGCTCCGGGTTGGCCATGTAGGCGTCATAGTCCAGGCCCCGTTGGCCCAGCAGATTCTTGAGGGACGCCAGATAACCAATGGGGGCGTCGAGCCACACATAGAAGTACTTGCCCGGCGCGTCGGGAATCTCGATACCGAAGTAGGGCGCGTCGCGGCTGATGTCCCAGTCGCCCAGCCCTTCGCTCTGCGTCCCATCGGGGTTGGTGCGCACCGAGAACCACTCTTTGACCTTGTTGGCCACTTCCGGCTGCAGTTTGCCGTCTTGCGTCCACTTCGACAGAAAGTCCACACAGCGCGGGTCCGACAACTTGAAGAAGTAGTGCTCCGAGTCCTTGAGCACGGGGGTGGCGCCACTGAGTGCCGAATAGGGGTTGATCAGGTCGGTCGGGGCGTACACGGCGCCGCACACCTCGCAGTTGTCGCCGTATTGGTCCTTGGCGTGGCACTTCGGACACTCACCCTTGATAAAGCGGTCGGGCAAAAACATGTTCTTGTCGGGGTCGAAGAACTGGGCGATGGTGCGGCGCTCGATCAACGAGCCGTCCTGGTTGTCGCGCAGGTCGCGGTAGATTTGACGGGCCAGCTCGTGGTTTTCCGGCGCGTCGGTGCTGTGCCAGTTGTCAAAACCAAGGTGAAAGCCATCGAGGTACTGCTTGCGCCCGGCAGCAATGGCAGCCACGAACTGCTGCGGCGTCTTGCCGGCCTTCTCGGCGGCAATCATGATGGGCGCGCCATGGGTGTCGTCGGCACACACAAAGTCCACCGCCACGCCCTGCATGCGCTGGTACCGCACCCAGATGTCAGCCTGGATGTACTCCATCATGTGGCCAATATGGAATCCGGCGTTAGCGTAGGGCAGGGCGGTAGTGACAAAGAGTTGGCGCGGCATGGAGCTTGGCTTTCGGAAGGAGGGGTGATTTTAGTCGCACGCGCCCATTTGCCGAGTGCGAGCTGCTACCAAATTAGTAGCGTTTGCGGGTAGACAACGAGTCATCAAGCGAACACATTCCTGAATGGCTTTCGCTTTGCCGTTCGGTAAACTGCGAAGTCGGCGCGGTCGATGGTGATGATGTCCGTCACACCGGAGGCGTTGGCCAACCACACCAGCGACGCGTCTGCAAGGTCCATCGGCCGGTCGGCGTACTTGCGCATCATGGTCGAAAGACCAGGCAAGTCGTCCTCTGTCAGAGCGGCAATTTCCATGAGACCTTTTGCATGACAGATGTGCAGCCATTGGAGAAAGTCGGCCTGCGCGTTGGCACTAAAGTCGAGGAAGTACATCACTTCGCTGACCACTTCCCACGTGGTCAGAAAGCGCAGCTTGGGTGCGGACTTCTCAAAATATCGGAGGGCCTGGTGGTGGTAACTGTCTCGCGCATTGAACAGTGCTGCAAAGGGTCCACTGTCAGCCAGCACTTTCACATGTCCGATGGTGCTCATCGACCAACGCTTGGTGCACCACGCTTTTCTGCCAGGCGCTGCTTGACCAACTGTTTGATGTCGGACGACTGACGGTTGGCGTCACCATAACGCCCGAACAGACCCGAACCCAGCGTGAATGCGTTGGACTCGGGTTCATCAGCCACCTGACTGGCCATCAGTCGCACGGCCTGCTTCACGACTTCGGATTTGCTGATACCCATTTTTGCGCGCAGCTGCTCCATCAAACGGGCATCGTCCGGAGTGAGGCGAAGACTGAGATAGTGGGGTGAAGTTGTATCCATGCGTCAAAGTGTACTACAAGACCTGTATTGCTGTACTACATTTTCCGGGAATCTGGACGTTTTGTAGCGAAGCCCGCCTTACCGAAGCCGCAACGGATCGCGTCGCCGTGCAAGACGCTGTGCATTGCCACTTTGACGAGGGCGCTTCGGCCAAGGTCATCCGGCTGCACTTTGTTGGCCTGCACGCCTACCCGGCAAACGTGTAGCCCCCGCTTCACCCTTGAGCCGCAGCCTGTCGCAGCACCTTGCCAGCCCACTGATTCAGACTCACGCCGCTGGCCTGGGCCGCAATCGGTGCGGCGCTATGCACCTCAGGCGCAACCCGCAGCATCAGCTTGCCGCTGGCCGGTTTTTCGG
>CAJBVC010000009.1 GCA_903958915.1 uncultured beta proteobacterium | reverse complement strand
GATCACTCCCGACACCGACTTTTTTTACCCGCATGAGGGCGCCCAGGCCGCCCTCAACACCTTGCTGGTGGCAGTGCGCAGTGGTGAGGGCTTCCTCAAAATAGTGGGCGAGGTGGGTTGTGGCAAGACGCTGCTGTGCCGGCAGTTGCTCAAGACCTTGCAGGGCGAGTGCGTGACTGCCTACATTCCCAACCCCGACATGGGGCCCGACGACTTGCTGATGGCGCTGGCCGTGGAGTTGGGGCTGGAGGTGGCGCAGCCGTTCAACCGCCACAACCTGCTGCACGCTTTGCAGGCGTGTCTGCTGGCACACAGTGAAGTGGGCAGTCGGGTGGTGGTCTGCATTGATGAGGCCCAGGCTATTCCCTTGCGCACGGTGGAGAGCCTGCGTCTGCTGTCCAACCTCGAAACTGAAAAACGCAAACTGCTGCAACTGGTGCTCCTGGGCCAGCCCGAGCTAGACGCCAAACTGGCGCATCCGGACATCCGGCAACTGTTGCAACGCATCACCTTCAGCGAGTATCTCGGCCCCATGCATGCCAATCGCGTGCCCATGTACCTGGAGCACCGCATGAGCAAAGCGGCCGTGGCGCTGCATACCGATATCCATGTGTTCGAGCCGGCTTCCGCGCAGGCGATTGCGCGGTACAGCCGGGGTGTGCCGCGTATGGTCAATGTACTGGCGCACAAGTGTTTGATGTTGGCCTATGGTGAAAACGTCCACCGCGTCACGCCCGCACACGTTCGGCTGGCGGCAGACGACACGCCCGGAGTGCTGGCCACTCGGTCTGGCTGGCGCGCCTGGTTGCGCCGCCTGGTCCCCTGGCGACGCGCTACCCACGGTGTATTGGGCGACTCCACCCTGGGAGGCGGCAAATGAGCGTCATCAACAAGATGTTGCGCGACCTCGATCAGCGCAAGCCCTCTGCCTCTGGCGCAGAGGGCGGGCAGGCCAATGCGCAAGGTCGTCAAGGAACAGCGACAGTCCCCACCACGCAGATATTCACGGCCCAGGAAAATGGCGACCATGGATTCCGTTGGGGCGCCGCAGCGCTGGTGTTGGGGCTGGTCGCCCTGGCCGGCGCAGGGTGGTGGTGGCAAATGCGCGCCCCGGCTGCGCCGATCGCCATAGCCACAGCGCCGATGGTTCCGGCCAGCGTCGCCGTTGTGGCGCCAGCAGCGTCAGCACCTGCGTTGCCGGCACCTGCGTCGTCGGCATCCGCCCCGGTGATGGCGGCAGCTGTTGGGCCACAACCGGTACCGGAAACGATCGACATAGTCAAGCCGGCCTCACCACCAAAGTCTGAATCGAAGCAAAGTCGGCCAGATGCCGCTGTGGCCGCAAAGTTGTCCGCAACCGTCGCGTCTCCGACCACCATTGCCTTGCGCATGGAAACGGCGTTGGAGATGCGCAGCCCCAAGGAGCCGTCCACTGGGCCACGGGCGACGCCGGCACCCCTTGTCGATCGTGCCAAGCCCGTACCTTTGGAGGCCCCCGGCAAGGTGGCTAGCGCTGCGGCAACGCAGGAGGCGTTGGCACAGGCACAGACCCTGTGGAATGCGGGCAGTAAAGACGCAGCTGCCGAACTGTTGCGGGATGCCGTTTCCATTGCCGAGCGCTCCGCCGGCCCGAATGGCGCGAACGCCACGCTCGTTGCACTGGTGCGCGAACTCACGCGCATGCAACTGGCTGAGGGACACTTTGGTGCCGTGTGGGACCTGCTCAACCGGCTCGAACCCCATCTGGGAAATCAGGCCGACCTGTGGGCCATACGAGCCAATGCGGCCCAGCGGTTAGGCCGCCACCAGGACAGTGTGCATGCCTATATGGTGGCATTGCAATCGCGGCCGACCGAACAGCGTTGGCTATTGGGTTCGGCAGTGTCGCTGGCGGCACTGGGGCAGATCGCCAGTGCGGCGGAGATGGCCGACAAGGCACGCGCGGCCGGCCCCATCAGCAAGGATGTACAGGCCTACCTGCGCCAGATGAACGTACCTGTAAGAGATTAAATTCGGCTCTTGGGCATATCTGGTGTGCGTATACAGCTATCAAATAAAGAGCAGATGCCGGTTGCGTTACCGTGCTAGGCCCAGCGCGGAACAGTCCGCGCCGCCGGTGCCGCGTACTTTCAATACCACGGCGGTACCTTCCGCTAGTGATTCCCACTGGCTTGGCGGGAGGTCACAGGTCCAATGCTTGTCATTTTTTGACTGCAATTGCACCCGGTAGTGCTCGCGCTGGCTTCCCAGCCGCTCGGCGCCCAGCGTGTTGCTCGCCACCAGATTGCTGCTGATGACCGGAGTCGGCCAGGCCGGGGCTAATTGGGCTCCACCTTGCGCGCGTGCCGTGCGCACCACCTGCCAGCGGTTGATGCGGAAACTGCACTTGTCGTCATACACCGGCTCGTCCCGGTAGCGGGTGCTGCACTCGCGCGTCTTGCTGAACGTGCCGTCGCCCTTGTCGCTGCGCACATCGCGGCAGTCCTGTCCATCGGCCACCTGGCGGGTGCTGCGCTGCT
>CAJBVC010000008.1 GCA_903958915.1 uncultured beta proteobacterium | reverse complement strand
TGCTGGAACTGGACAGCCTTGCCACTGCCACCGGCCTCAGCCTGATCGCAGTGGCGGTGATCGTTGCGCTGGTGGCCGACCTTAGTACCAACGTGACTTTTAATCCGGCGCGTTCGCTGGTGGCGGACCTCACGCCCGAGGGACCAGCCCGCGTGCGCGGCTACGCCTGGATGCAGACGGTCTCGGGCGTACTCGGCATTAGCGCCTACTTGATCTCAATCTTCTTTGGCAACCATGCGTTGGTGCTGGTAACGGTGGCCGTAGTTTTCTTTCTGACCCTGGTACCGCTCCTATTCATCGAAGAAACCGCGCCGGCTGCGATGGCACCGCCGCCAGGCCCGGGCAGCGCCGCCCCTCGGGCCTCCGGTATGGCCGCCTTCAAGGCGCTGTGGCCAATGGTCGGCTTCTTAGTCTATGGCGTGTTTGCCGCAGCGGACAAGCTTGTCTTTGGCGATGCGCTGGCTGCCTGGGCCGCGCCCCTGTTTCTGATGACAGTGGTGGTGACACTACTTTGGGGGGTGGCCATCGTCTGGCAGGGGCGCACGCAGCCCTCCAGTCAGAATCGGCTGAGCACGATGCTGCTCGCGCACGGCTTTGCCTGGCTGGGCGTGCAGAGCATGTTCGTGATGGGTTTCTTCTACGTGCGTGACTTCGTGGTGCCTGCTGCAGGCACGTCAGTACTTGCCGATGGGCTATACCACCTTGCGAACTCCGCCACGGCCACGACCGCTGCCGACACCGCGGGGCGCATTCTCTCCATGGGCTTCCTGTTGCTAAACCTGGTGGGCGCAGCGTTGCCTGTGCTGGTGCTCAAGCCACTGTGCACGCGCTTCGGCAAGGTCCGTGTGCACCGCAGCGCCATGGGACTGATGGCTGCCGCCTATGGCTTTGTCGTGGTGGCACCGACAAACGAGGTCTTCTACTACGTGGGTATGCTGCTATGTGGCATTGGTTGGTCTTCTTTGATTTCGATCGTCTTTGCGATTTACTCGGAAGCCGTCGACTCCCGGGAGATGGGTGTCAGTATGGGCGTGTTCAACTCGAGCCTGGTTTTGCCGGCCTTGGCGGTGCCTGGGCTGCTCAAACTGTCGGATGCCTTGGATCAGCACCGCTGGGTTTTTGCGCTTTTTGCCATCTGTCTCGCGTTGTCATTTGCCTTCTGGTGCGCGGTGAACGAGCGTGAGTAAGTCTTTTCAGGACAATGTGAGTGAAATTTCATTCGAACTCTTGAGGCTCCCAGATACGGCGGCAAATGCAATGCGCATGCTTGAATTTCTCCACGTTAAATCTGCCTTACTAAACATAGCGACATATGTAATGCCGCATATATAGACTATACTGATGACAGTTTCCTTCTCTGGAGGTGTCATCATGAGAAAGCTGGAAATCGCCAATCCTGAGATCATGAGAATTGCTATTCAACAAGAAATCTCCCGGTCCGATGAGTCGCGCTATGACCACCGGCTGCATGGTCTCTTGCTTGTCGCTGGGGGTCAAAGCTGCCAGCAGGTTGCAGAGCTTTTTGGTGAAGAC
>CAJBVC010000007.1 GCA_903958915.1 uncultured beta proteobacterium | reverse complement strand
TGACGCGAGCGCCCAGCGCTTTGGCAATCTGGATGGCTGAGGTGCCCACGCCGCCCGCAGCCCCCAGCACCAGAACCGTTTCCCCGGCCTTGAGCTGCGCGCGATCCACCAGCGCGTGGTGCGAGGTGGCATAAATCATGATGAACGCAGCTGCATCCACAAAGGGAAAAGCGCTTGGAAGGGGCATGCAGAGTGCGGCAGGCGCTATCGTATGCGTAGCAAATCCGCCGGTGCCACTCAGGCAAGCCACGTGTTGCCCCACCTTCAGATGCACCACGCCTTCGCCCACGGCCTGCACAATTCCCGCATATTCGGAGCCTGGCACGAAGGGCAGGGGCGGTTTCATCTGGTACTTGTTCTGAACAATCAGCAGGTCCGGAAAGTTCAGGCTGGCAGCCTTGATTTCCAGTAACACCTCGCCCGCTTTGGGTGCGGGCGTTGGCAGTTCTTTCCAGGTGAGGGCATCGACACCCGTGGGGGTTTCACAGAGCCAGGCGTGCATGTCAGGGTCCTTCGTTGGGTTGGTGCGTTGCAAGGGGCGCATCATAGAGGCATCGCCAAGGCGAAATTGTCTCAGGGGTGACCCCCACCCCTACAATGCAGCGCTACTGTACTGAAACCATGAAAATTCTGATTTCCAACGACGACGGCTATCTGGCTCCCGGGATTGTGGCGCTGTATGAAGCGCTCAAAGACATCGCCGAGGTGGAGGTGATTGCGCCCGAGCAAAACAACAGCGCCAAATCCAATGCGCTCACCTTGCATTCGCCCTTATTCGTGCACCGCGCGACCAATGGATTTCGCTTTGTCAACGGCACACCCGCGGACTGTGTCCATATAGCGCTGACGGGTTTGCTGGATTACCGGCCGGATCTGGTGGTCTCCGGCATCAACAATGGGGCCAACATGGGAGATGACACCATCTATTCCGGTACGGTGGGTGCGGCCATGGAGGGTTATCTCTTTGGAATCCCGTCGATTGCCTTTTCACAGGTCCAGAAAGACTGGCTGCACCTTGATGCGGCGGCCCGCAAAGCGCGCGAGTTGGTGCAGGCCATGCACCAGCAGCAATTGATCACGTCGCAGCCCTGGTTGCTCAACGTGAATGTGCCGAATTTGCCCTACGACGAGATTGGCGCCATGAAGTTGTGCCGCCTGGGGCGCCGCCACGCGGCTGAAGCGGTGATTCAGCAGCCCAGCCCGCGCGGCGGCACCATGTACTGGATCGGCCCGGCGGGTCCCGCCGCGGACGACGCTGAGGGAACCGATTTTCATGCCACGGCGCAAGGCCATGTGTCGATGACTCCGCTCAAGGTTGATCTGACGGACCACAACAGCTTGGGGTACTGGGCCCAAACGGCGGCACTGCTGGTGCCAAACGCCGCGGTATGACAACCCGACAACGACCGGGCTTTCCGGCGCGACTCATACCTGAGGCCGCTTCGGTCAAGCCCAAAGCCGTTGCCATTGCACACCAGCCATCACAAGGACTGGGTATGGACTCCAGCGCCGTGCGTTCGCGGATGGTGCAAAAAATAGCTGCACAAGGTGTCAGCGATGTAGAGGTCCTACAGGCGATGGGGGGCGTGGAACGACACCGGTTTGTCGACAGTGCTCTGGCCAACCAGGCCTACGAAGACACCAGTTTGCCCATTGGTTTGGGGCAAACCATTTCCAAGCCCGGGGTGGTAGCGCGGATGGTCGAATTGCTGCGCAATGGCAGCGCTGGCAAGCTCGGACGGGTGCTGGAGATCGGTACCGGTTGCGGCTATCAGGCCGCGGTGCTCAGCTTGGTAGCGAGTGAGGTGTACAGCATAGAACGGCTGCGTGGACTGCACGACAAAGCACGCGATAACTTGCGGCCCATGCGCCTGGCCAATCTGCACCTGCTTTTCGGCGATGGTATGCAAGGCTACCCCAAAGGCGCACCCTACGCGGGCATTATTGCGGCGGCGGGGGGCGAGGCGCTGCCACAGACCTGGATTGACCAACTGGCCATGGGCGGCCGCCTGGTGGCACCCATGGTAGTGGCTGGAAGCGCCAGCGGTAGCAGCTCGAATCAGGCGTTGATGGTTCTGGACAAGACACCGCAGGGAGTGCGCCAGACCATTCTGGAGCCAGTGCACTTTGTCCCTCTAAAATCAGGCGTTGCATGAAGGAAGTGTTTATGTCTGGTTTCGTTCGCAGTGGTCTTGGGTGCTTGGGATTGGCGCTTGCTGTGGTGCTGTCCGGTTGTGGTTCCAAAGCCCTGACCCGTGCCCCGGTGGAAGACCGCGGTGCGACGGTTGTCAGTCCAGTTACTCCGGCAACGGTGGCGGTCACCAAGCCCGTCGCTCCCGTGCCGGTGGTGGTATCCGACAACGCCGGGAAGTCCGGCTACTACACGGTGAAGCCGGGTGACACATTGATTCGCATCGGTCTGGACAACGGCCAAAGCCACCGCGATCTGGTGCGCTGGAACAATATCGAGAATCCCAACAAGATTGAAGTGGGTCAGGTGTTGCGGGTTGCGCCACCGGCTGTTCCGGAGACGGCGGCGACGACCAAACCGGTCACGAGTTCCAGCGTGGCCGCAGCGCCCATTGGTTCAATTGTCAGTGCACCGGCCAAGGCAGCTTCGTCCCCAGCGGTCACCGGTCAGACCGCGTCGACGCCAGTGGCTAGCGCCAGTGGTGACGACGACCTGAGCTGGATCTGGCCCAGCGGTGGTGCGGTATTGGCAGGGTTTGATGAAGTGAAGAACAAGGGGCTCGACCTTGGTGGTGCTGCCGGTGACCCGGTGCTTGCGGCGGCTGATGGGCGCGTGGTGTATGCCGGGGCTGGCCTGCGTGGTTACGGCAATCTGGTCATTTTGAAGCACAACGCCACCTACCTCACTGCCTATGCCCACAACCAGGCTTTGATGGTGAAGGAAGACCAGGCGGTCAAAAAGGGCCAGAAGATTGCCGAGATGGGCAACAGCGACGCTGACCGTGTCAAGCTGCACTTCGAGGTGCGCCGGCAAGGCAAGCCGGTGGATCCGGCCAAGTACCTGCCGGCCAGGTAACAACGTGCAGCATGAAAACTCCGACGCAGCGTAAGCGCAAGGCCTTGGCCGCCGTGCAGGCGTTGGTCGATGTCATTGCTGAGGTAAAAGGGGGGTTGGTGCCTGCGGATAGTGCGCGAGCAGCTCCTGATTTTATAGCGGATTCCAGCGGTCTTGACGGTGCCGATGTTTCCCACGTGGTGCAGGCTTTGGCCGATGAAGTCACCGACGGCTCGGCCGACGCGTTGGCTGTGTATCTTCGTGGTGTCCGGCGTACCGAATTGTTTACTGCACAGGAAGAATACGCCATGGCTGTGCGTGCCCGGGCCGGCGACTTTGCGGCACGCCAGAGCATGATCGAGCACAACCTGCGGCTGGTGGTGAGTATTGCCAAAGGCTACATGGGGCGTGGGGTTCCCATGGCAGACCTCATTGAAGAAGGCAATCTGGGTCTCATGCACGCGATCGACAAGTTCGAGCCGGAGCGCGGGTTCCGTTTTTCGACCTATGCCACCTGGTGGATTCGACAGTCGGTGGACCGGGCACTGATGTATCAGGGGCGGGCCGTGCGTCTGCCGGTGAATGTGGTGCGCGAGCTGCAGCACGTATTGCGTGCGCGGCGCGTGCTGGAGAACGATGCCACGCTGGTGGCGCAGCGGCCGGAAGGTATTCGGGTGGAGGATATTGCTGCCCTGGTTGGGCGCGACGTGAACGACGTCGCAGAATTGTTGTCGTTGGCCGAAGCACCTCGCTCGCTGGATGCCACGTTGGATCGCACGGGGGACGATCTGACTCTGGGTGACAGCTTGGTTGATGAACTGACTGTGGACCCGGAGGGTGTTGCGCTGGCCCATGAAATCACGGTGCTGTTGGAGCAATGGGTCGGGGCCCTCAACGGACGAGAGCGCGAGGTGTTGGAGGGGCGTTTTGGACTGCATGACCGAGAGCCAGAGACGCTGGACGTTTTGAGTAACCGCCTGGGATTGACTCGCGAGCGCGTGCGCCAGGTTCAGAATGAGGCTTTGCAAAAAATCAAGCGCTATGTGGCCCGCCGCGGCATTACGCGCCAGTCGGTGATTTGACCCAGGCGCGCGCAACTGCGCGTTCTCTGGTTGCTGCACCTGAGACAATGTGTACATGACCGAACCCAATTCCACTGAACCGACCTTGCCCGAGGGCTGGCTGCATGTCAAAGCACTTGACCTGGAGGCGCAGGGGGTTGCGCACAAGCCTGATGGCAAAGTGGTCTTCATCGAGGGCGCGCTGCCGTTCGAGGTGGTCAGCGCGCAGATCCACCGGTCCAAACAAAGTTTCGAGAAGGGAACGCTGACCGCCATTCACCGCGAATCTTCCCAGCGGGTCCGACCAGTCTGCCCGCATTTTGGCCTGCATGAGGGTGCCTGTGGGGGCTGCAAGATGCAGCATTTGCACCCCGCTGCGCAAGTCGCGGTCAAGCAACGGGTGCTTGAAGACAATTTATGGCATATCGGCAAGGTCAAACCCGAGAATGTGCTGCGTCCGATTGAGGGTCCAGCCTGGGGCTACCGGTACCGGGCGCGTCTGTCTGTGCGTTATGTTCGCAAGAAAGGGGCCGTGCTGGTCGGATTTCACGAACGCAAGAGCCGCTACGTGGCCGATATGAAGGTCTGCCCGGTGCTGGCACCCCATGTCAGCGCCATGCTCGTACCACTGCGGAAGTTGATTGGTTCGCTGGATGCGGTGGAAACCTGCCCACAAATAGAGCTGGCCATGGGTGACACGGGTTCCCAATCGAGCGAACAGGAGGTCACCGCCCTGGTGCTGCGTCATCTGGAGCCCCTGAGCGAAGCGGATTTGCAACGCTTGCGAGAATTTGCCGCTCTGCACCCTGGACTGCAGTGGTGGCTGCAACCCAAGGGTTTGGATTCTGTGCACCGGCTCGATGAAGTTCCTGGTCACGAGACCGCGCCATTGGCTTACACCTTGCCAGACTTCGGTATCACCATGCCGTTTCGCCCGACGGACTTTACCCAAGTCAATCCCCACATCAATCGGGTGCTGGTGTCGCGGGCACTGGGTCTGTTGGCAGTGACGCGTCAGGAGCGGGTGATCGACTGGTTTTGTGGTCTGGGTAATTTCACGCTTGCCCTGGCAACTCGGGCGCGCGAGGTGCTGGGTGTGGAGGGAGCCGAGACACTGGTGACCCGGTCACGTGAGAATTTGACGCTGAATCAGGCTGCAGCGCCCGCTGAACGTGCGTTGGCAGCTACGAAGTTTGTAGCAAGAAATCTGTTTGAGATGACGCCGGACGTGTTGGTGGCTGACGGACCTGCGGACAAGTGGCTGGTCGATCCACCCCGCGAGGGCGCCTATGCGCTGGTGCAGGCGCTTGCCGCTTTGCACCAGGAGCAGCTACGCGGGGAACAGCGGGCTGGGTGGCATGCACCGACGCGCATTGTGGTTGTGAGTTGCAATCCGGCGACTCTCGCGCGCGATGCAGCAGTTCTAGTGCAGGAGGCGGGTTACCGATGCTCAGCCGCTGGAGTCGTCAACATGTTCCCCCACACCGCCCACGTCGAAAGCATTGCAGTGTTTGACCATATCTCAGTCTGAAACATACCAGGAGCGTTAGCGGCAGAGCGTTTTGCGCAGGTCAAGGAGGAACCCGCGCAGCGGGTGAGGGACACGGAGCAGGGCGCTTTGCCGCTCAGGCGCCTCCTCAATGGGCCGCGTCCGCTTTGGGCTTGGCTTTGGGTTTGGCCTCCACGATAACTTCTTCGACTGGTTGCGGAGGATTCACCCCTTTGGGCACCACACCATCGATCTTGTTATCGCGCATGTACTGGTCCATCTCTTTCCAGCCGTCGAATACCGCCGCTTTGGACGCCTTTTCGTTGAGTGCGTAGCAGTCTTCAATGCTGCGCAGGCCGTGCCGGCACGCGCTTCCAATCGCTTTGGAGTCCGCAATTCTTTGGGCTGCCTTCGGGTCGGCCAGCAGTTGATCAATCAGCTCGCACCCCGCCAAAGAAAGCGTCAAGGCAAGAATGAGTAGGCGTGAAATCATAGGGACGGCAAGGCGGTGTTTCTATATCGTCCCATTTTGCCCTGTCTTGAGCGGGTGATCATTCGAGAAAGACAGAAAAAAGGCCCTAAACAAGGGCCTTTGGGTAGACAGGGTCAGGGTGATCAATCGCGCTCACCGCCAAAAATGCCAAGCAATGCCAGCAGGTTGCTAAACACGTTGTAGAGGTTCACGTAGACGCCTAACGTGGCAGAGATGTAGTTGGTTTCTTCGCCGTCACGCACGCGTTTCAGGTCATACAAAATAAATGCGGATGAAATGCCGATCACGATCACCGACAAGGCAATCATCAGGGCGCTGCTTTGCAGAAAAATGTTGGCTATCGCTGCGATCAACACCATGATCATCCCAATGAACATGAATTTCCCCATGGAGGAAAGATCGCGCTTGATAACAGTGGACAGCGTCGCCATCCCAAAAAAAACACCGCCGGTACCGGCAAAGGCCAGCATGATGAGGCTTGCACCATTGTTCAGTCCGAGAACGGACCCGACCAAACGTGAGAGCATCAATCCCATGAAGAAGGTAAAAGCCAACAGGATCGGAACGCCTGCTGCCGAGTTTTTGTACTTTTCAACGGCAAACATGAGTCCAAACGCCCCAGCCAGAAAAACCATAAGGCTGATGCCCGGTGACATCGCCAACATGATACCGGTTTGCACACCGATCCAGGCGCCAAGGACCGTCGGGATCATCGTCAACGACAAAAGCCAATACGTGTTGCGCAACACCTTGTTGCGCTCTTCTCCAGACACGGCATAGCCAAATCGGTTGTCTAAAGTGGTAATGCGATCAGTCATGGTTGCGGTCTCCTTCAAAATAGATACAGCGTCAGATGGGGCAATTCTAGGGTTTATCAAGCTTGTTATGCTAGCGACTTATAAAAACCTTGGAGACACGCCATGAAATCAAAACCTGTTCTGGAGCGACCCGATGTTTTGGCCATTGCCAGCGCGGCGCAGGCCGAGGCCCTGAAGAACCAGTGGGCGGTCAGCATTGCCATTGTGGACGATGGTGGACATTTGCTGTCCTTTGCGCGTCTTGACGGCGCTGCACCGATTTCTTCCCACATTGCTCCAGCCAAAGCGCGTACGGCGGCACTCGGTCGGCGTGAGAGCAAGGCGTACGAAGACATGATCAATGGTGGGCGCGCCTCGTTTTTGAGCGTACCAGGTCTGGATGCCATGCTCGAGGGCGGAGTGCCAATCATCAAGGACGGTCAGTGCCTTGGAGCAGTGGGAGTCAGTGGCGTCAAATCCAGCGAAGATGCACAAGTGGCCAAGGCCGGCATTGCGGCCTTGGGGTTGTAACCCCTTGGTTTACCGGAATCCGACCCGGTCCAGCATTTGTTGGACCTTGATCTGGTTCATGCCCACTGCACTGATAGGGATGCTCTCGCTCTTGAAGCTCCCACCCGTCATGGATTTGAGTGCCGGATTGTCGACTTTTACACCTGCGGCAACCGGCCATTCGTTGTTGCCATTGGCAAAATAGTTCTGTGCCTCGGCTCCCGCCAAGTACTCGAGAAATTTGACGGCGTTCGAACTGTTCTTGGAGTGCCTTGCTACGGCACCGCCAGCCACATTGACGTGGGTACCCCAACTCGACTGGTTCGGGAAGACGATGCCAACCCGTTCTGCCAATGCGCGCTCATCGGGAGACGTGGACCGCAGCATGCGTGCCAGATAGTAGGTGTTGGTAACCGCAATAGCACATTCACCGCTGGCCACACCTTTGATCTGATCGGTGTCGCCTCCTTTGGGCGAACGTGCCAGGTTGCTGACAACGCCTTTGAGCCAAAGTTCGGTTTGCTGTGGACCCATGTGTTCCATCAATGC
>CAJBVC010000006.1 GCA_903958915.1 uncultured beta proteobacterium | reverse complement strand
GCGCTGGCGGCAAACCTCGATCAGGCGGCGTGTCTGCGCCTCCACGCCGTTGGCAGCGTCAATCACCATCAGCGCCGAGTCCACCGCGGTGAGCACGCGGTAGGTGTCCTCCGAGAAGTCCTTGTGGCCGGGAGTGTCGAGCAGGTTGATGACGTGGTCACGGTACACCATTTGCATGACCGAGGACGCCACGGAAATGCCGCGCTGTTTCTCGATTTCCATCCAGTCCGAGGTGGCGTGGCGGGTCGCCTTGCGCGCTTTCACAGAGCCGGCGATCTGGATCGCACCAGAGAAAAGTAACAGCTTTTCGGTCAACGTAGTCTTGCCCGCGTCCGGGTGGGAAATGATGGCAAAGGTGCGGCGGCGGCGGGTTTCGGAGAGAAAGGACACGGGGATTCCAGAAAAGGGGTCGGCGGTGCAAACACCCTGTGGGCGCTCGGTCGCAAGGGCTGGATTTTACTGGAGCCCTCTACGGGGACGGGATGGTTGGCTACGACGGTACTGCAACTCGCTGGCGCGTGCGCTAGGACGTCCCATCAAACGGATTCAAAATCTTCACCCCCAGCGTTTTGAAGTCCGCCACATTGCGGGTCACTACCGTCAAATGATGCTGGCTCGCGGTCGCGGCGATCATCGCGTCTTCATAGAGGGTGTTTGACTTGCCATGCATCAATTTCGCCCATTGCCTGAAAACGGCAGCATCCATGGGGAGCACGTTGTAGGCTTGGGCTACCTGGTCAAGCCAGGCTTCAATTTCGGCCGCTTTTGTGGGGTCTTGGTCGCGCGTCAGTTCAATGCCGGCCTGAATTTCGCCCAGGGTGACGGCTGATAAATATAACTGCTTGTCATCCACTGCCTGCAGCCATGCCACCACCGCACCATGCGGACGCGGTTTGCGCAATTCGGAAACCACATTGGTGTCGAGCAAAAACATGGCGCCTATCCCAAGGCTTTGACTGTGCGTCGCTGCGCCTGTCCTCTGGCTGGTAGGGGGATGTTCATGCGCGCTGCATCACTCAGCAAGAGCTGCTTGAGTGAGGGTTGTGCCCCTGCCTGTAGCCTGCGCCACTCTTGCACCGGCACCAAAACGGCCGCCTCAGCCCCACGGCGGGTCACCATCTGCGCGCCCTCGGCCAAGCAGGCGTCCAGGAACTCGCTGAATCGCGCTTTGGCATCTTGTACAGGCCATGTGTGCATTGCAATCCTCTCAATCTGACTAGATAGATGACTAGTTTATTGCAAAAGATCCAATCGGGTCAAGGTAGCGTCGGCGGCTGCGTTCCGCGATTCGAAGCACCGCACCGTACTTTGACCGCACCGTACTTTGACTTAGACTGCATGCCATGCGAAAAGGCTCGTCAAATTTCTCCTTCGTTACACGACTTGTTTTCCTGTTGGGAGTTTTCTGGACCATGGATTCGAATGCGACACCCCAATCGGCGAAGGAACAGGTTTTTGCTGCGGAGCGCGCATTTGCGCGGACTATGGCTGAGAGGGATTTGAAGGCGTTTTCGGGCCATCTGTCAAACGAAGCGGTTTTTTTTGGCGGTGCCAAGACTTTGCGTGGCAAGCAACAAGTGACCGAAGGATGGGCGCCATTCTTTGCCGGGGAGCAGGCGCCGTTTTCCTGGGAGCCCGATCAGGTGGAGGTGCTGGAGTCGGGCAATCTGGCCTTGAGCACGGGATTGGTGAAAGATCCAGCCGGCAAAGTCATCGCGCGTTTCAACTCGATCTGGAGGCTGGAAGCGCCGAATGTCTGGCGGGTGGTCTTCGACAAGGGCAGTCCGGCAGAGGCCGCTGCGCCGTAATCGGGCACACTACGGAGCATGCGCCGCGCGGCGCTGAATTACCATTTTCAAACAATCGGATTTCCCATGACAGAAGAAGTTGTTGTTCCTGACGAGGACCATGCCGGTCTGGAAATCAGCCTGACCACGGCGCAGGAGTTGTGCCAATTGGGGTTGGCCACGATGATCGATATCCGCCAATCTTTCGAGATCGACTTGAAGGGGGCAATTCCTGGCACGGTGCATATTCCCATGTTTGAAGTCAAGGTCATGCTGGGGCACACCCTCACAGAAGATGAGCAGGACATTCTGGATGCCGGTGAGCCCAAGGATCTGGATGCCAAGAGCTTCTTTACCGTGATCAACCAGCTGCACCACGGGCGTGATCATCTGCTGCTGTGCATTTGCAACAGCGGCCGGCGAAGTGTGGCCGCGGCGGCGCTGCTGCGGTCACTCGGGTACCCAAAGGCATTGTCGGTGGCGGGGGGCTTTCAACTTTGGAAAAAGCAGCAGGCCGCCCAGGCCGCCGCGGTCGCTGGGTAGGGGCAGTTTTACCGGGCTCGTGCACGGTACGACGCGGCTTTGTATAATCTGCGCTTTCCGAGGAGCGTTGCAGTTCACGCGCAGTGAATGAGGCTCGGAATCCTTCGACCGCAAGGCGATGCCAGGCAACGACGCTCACCCACAGGTCTGTGCGGTGAGCCTATTTCTCCGGGTTCTTCGTATTCAGCCGTGGCTTTCAAATTTACTTTTGGAGCAGCACCATGAGCGCATTGAAACCCGTAAAAACCGAAGACTACAAAATTGCCGACCTGAGCCTGGCCCCCTGGGGACGCAAGGAACTGACCATTGCCGAGACCGAAATGCCCGGCCTGATGGCCATCCGCGAAGAATTTTCCAAGAGCCAGCCCCTGAAGGGCGCACGCATCACCGGCTCCCTGCACATGACCATTCAGACCGGCGTGCTGGTCGAAACCCTGCAGGCGCTGGGTGCGGAAGTGCGTTGGGCCTCTTGCAACATTTTCTCCACGCAAGACCACGCCGCCGCCGCTCTGGTGGCCAAGGGCACGCCGGTGTTTGCCTACAAGGGCGAAACCCTGGTGGACTACTGGGACTACACCCACCGCATCTTCGAGTTTGGACCCAAAGGCAGCAAGACCGAAGGCCCGAACATGATTCTGGACGACGGCGGAGATGCCACACTCCTGATGCACCTCGGTACCCGGGCCGAGAAGGACATCAAGGTGCTGGCCAAGCCCGGTAGCGAAGAAGAAATTTGCCTGTTCAATGCCATCAAGGCCAAGCTGAAGGTGGACCCCACCTGGTACAGCCGCCGCCTGAAGAACATCATTGGCGTGACGGAGGAAACCACCACTGGCGTGATGCGCCTGGAGGAAATGGCTGCCAAGAGCACGCTGGCCTTGCGTGCCATCAACGTCAACGACTCGGTGACCAAGAGCAAGTTTGACAATTTGTACGGCTGCCGCGAGTCTTTGGTGGATGCCATCAAGCGCGCTACCGACGTGATGATCGCCGGCAAGGTCGCTTGCGTGGTTGGTTACGGCGATGTGGGCAAGGGCAGCGCCCAGGCACTGCGCGCCTTGTCGGCACAGGTGTGGGTCGTCGAGATCGACCCCATCAACGCCCTGCAGGCCGCCATGGAAGGCTACAAGGTCGTGACCGTGGAATACGCTGCGGACAAGTGCGACATTTTCGTGACCTGCACCGGCAACAAAAACGTCATTACCTACAAGCACATGGATGCGATGAAGGACCAGGCCATCGTCTGCAATATTGGACACTTTGACAACGAAATCGATGTCGCATCGCTGGAAAAGCTGAAGTGGGATGAGATCAAGCCCCAGGTTGACCATGTGATCTTCCCGAAGAAGGGCAAGAAGGCCGAGAAGCGCATCATCCTGCTGGCCAAGGGCCGTCTGGTAAACCTGGGTTGCGGCACCGGCCACCCCAGCTTCGTGATGAGTTCCAGCTTTGCCAACCAGACCATTGCCCAGATCGAACTTTTCACCAAGCCGAAGGAATACAAGGTCGGGAAAGTCTATGTGCTGCCCAAGCATCTGGACGAAAAAGTGGCACGTTTGCATCTGGCCAAGGTCGGCGCGATGTTGTCCGTCCTCACCGACGAGCAAGCCGCCTACATTGGCGTGAGCAAAAACGGCCCATACAAGAAAGACACGTACAGATACTGACCCCCCCCGAAGCACCTGCGGTGCCTCCCCCTTCAGGGGGCGACACCAGCCGCCCGGCAAAGCCGGTTCGGCGGTGTCCCTGGCGAGGGGCTGGTTCGCGGTGCCCCCTTGTTCGACGCCCCTCTAGAAAGACCCCATGCGCATCGACCAACTTTTAGTTCAACGCCAACTCGCCAGCACCCGTTCCCAGGCCCAGCGCCTGATAGCCGATGGCGTGGAGTGGCTGCAAGGTGACGCCTGGAAGCGCGTCGGCAAGAATGGTGATGACGTGCCGGAGTCTGCCGAATTGCGTCTGCTCGACGACTCTGAAGCGCGCTACGTTTCCCGCGGTGGCCTCAAACTGGAAGCTGCTTTGAAACGGGTAGGGCTGAAGGTCGACGGTTTGAATTGCCTGGATGTGGGGCAAAGCACGGGTGGCTTTACCGATTGCCTGTTGCAACACGGAGCGCGCTACGTGGTGGGGGTGGATGTTGGCACAGACCAACTGCACCCGCAGTTGCGTGAAGACCCCCGCGTACTGTGCGTCGAAGGCCTCAACGCGCGTGCCCTGGATGCTTCTGATTTGATAGCTGCT
>CAJBVC010000005.1 GCA_903958915.1 uncultured beta proteobacterium | reverse complement strand
TGTGGCCATGGTCAATGACCACCTGCAGGCTCTAACCGACGTCATGCCGGGGGTTCGCACCCTGCTTATTTTTGATGCCGACGGCACCGTGGTCGCCACCAACCGCACGGAGCTCATCGGGCGCAATTTCCGCGAGCGAGACTATGTCAAGGTCGCCCTCCAAAGCCGCAACCCGGCGATGCTGCATCTTTCGGCGCCTTACACCACGGCACTCGGCGCTTTCGCCATGACGGCGGTGAAGGTGATTGCCGACGACCGCGGGCAGGTCGTTGGAATGGTCGGAGCCACCATCGATCCCGACTATTTCAAAACGCTGCTGCATTCGGTTGTCTACGCGCCGGACATGCGGGTCACCATAAGTCACTCTGCCGGCAAGTTGTTTGTAAGCATTCCCGAGGAATTCGGCAGGCAAGGGGCGGATGTCGCGCAACCCGGCAGTTTCTTTACTCGCCACCGCGACAGCGGGCAGCATGAGACGGTGATGACGGGCAGGACCTATCTTACGGGCGAGGAACGCATGATGGCCCAGCACACCATCAACCCCGCGGCCACGCAGATCGACAGTACCCTGCTGGTGTCCATTTCGCGCGACTTACCCACCATCTTTGCCGTCTGGCGCAGGGACGCCAACGAAAAGGCCATGCTGTTCGGTCTGATCACTCTCATTGCCACACTCGGCCTTTTCCTGGAACAGCGACGGCGCCTGGCCCATATTCGCTTGGTTGCAGCCGCAGAGATTGAGCGTCAGCGGGTGGCGGATGCGCTGCGCGAAAGCAGGGAGCTATTGATCTATGCATTTGACAAGAATCCCATGATGAACAGCCTCAGCGACCTATCAACCGGAAAATATGTTGAAGTCAATGACAGTTTCTGCAGGATTTCCCAATTCAGCCGCGAAGAAGTCATCGGCAAGACGGCGATAGAGCTTGGATGGATCGGTAAGGATGAACGGATGCGGATGATCCAAGAGATACAGCAAACTGGGTGGGCGAATGGTATGGAACTTGCACTCCGTAGGAAGGACGGCCAAAACATCATTGGCAGATATTGGGGTACCGTCATTCGTAGCTCACAAGGCGACAAACTCTTCTCGGCTGCAGAAGACATCACCGAACGCAAGCAGATCGATGATTTGCTGCGGGAGAGCGAGAAGAAGTACCGGGCCTTGCTTGGCAACCTCTCGGCCGGCGTGGTGGTTCACAGTGCAGACACCTCGGTACTTATTGCCAATGAGGCGGCGACCTCCCTGCTCGGACTATCCCACGAGCAGATCCTCGGGAAGGCTGCGGCGGACCCCTACTGGAGTTTCCTTCATGAAGATGGGACACCCATGCCTCTGAAGGAGTATCCGGTCAATCAAGTCATCGCTTCCAATGCGGGGATCCACAATTGGGTGGTCGGGGTACAGCGGGCTGATCATGCCGACCCACTCTGGCTGCTTTGCAACGCCACTCCGATGCGCGATGAAAAGGACAATGTGAGTCATGTGGTCGTGACATTCATCGACATTACCGACCGCAAACAGGCCGACACCCAGAGACTTGAAAGCGAACAGCTGCGCGAAAGGGAACATGCTGCTGCCCTTGAAACCCAGCGCCAAGCCAGCGCGGAGATGATGAAGCTTATGGAAGCTTCGGTCGCAGCGCGCAGACGCTCAGAGTCAGCAAACGAAACGCTGGACAAACAACTTGATGAACTGCGCCGATGGCAACAAGTGACGCTCGGCCGCGAGGGCCGCATCCTGACCATGAAGCAGGAGGTCAACAGCCTGCTGGCAGAGTTGGGCCAGCCGCCTCGCTATTCAAGCCTGACGGATTCAGAGGCGGCCAAACCCACGCTGCCCTGAATCCAGTTTCCTATGTAGCCTCCAGCATGACCGCACTCAATCGCCGATTGGACAACGTCTTTCTTGTATTGGTTGTCTTTTGGTCCGCTGCAATTGTCGGATTCGCCAGCTGGAACTACTGGCGATCGCATGCGGCGACGGTGGGTGTGGCGCGAACGTTTGCCGACGAAAGTTTCAGAAAGGACCTGATCTTTCGACGTTGGGGCGCCGGCCACGGAGGGGTGTACGTCCCCGTTACGGCTGAGACGCCGCCCAATGCCCATTTGACCGACATTGCGGAGCGAGACATCAGTACACCTTCCGGCAAAAAACTGACCCTGATCAATCCTGCTTACATGATGCGCCAGGTTTATGAATTGGGGAATGTCGATATTGGCCCAAAGGCGCACATCACGAGTCTCAATCCCATCCGACCTGAAAACGCTGCGGATGAGTGGGAGAAACGTGCATTGCAAGCTTTCGAGCAGGGCGAACAGGAAGTGTCAGGCATTGCACAACTCGGCGACCAAGCTTTCTACCGCTTCTTGCGCCCGTTGTTCGTGGAGGAGGCATGTTTGAAGTGCCATGCAAGGCAGGGCTACCAGGTCGGAGAAGTCAGGGGTGGCATCAGTGTTT
>CAJBVC010000004.1 GCA_903958915.1 uncultured beta proteobacterium | reverse complement strand
CATGCGGTTGTAGACCTCGATGAGCTCGGCAAACTCCTTGTCCTCACCGGTCGCGTCGATCCGCTGCCCCAGCCCCTCGGCGGTGACCTTGCGCGTGGTGGTGACCAGTTTGTGCACCGGTCGCAGGGCGCGCGCGGCAAACAACCAGCTGCCCAGACCGATCAGCACCAGTGCAAACGGCAGTGCCACTAGAAACGCATTGCGAATCCCCCTCATATCGGCCTCGATCACGCGGGCATCCACGCCGAGGGCGACCCGTGCAACCGCGGTGCTGGCCAGGGCCAGATGCCACTCTGCGCCGTCAACCAAGCGCCGGGCCATTGCCATTCGCGGCGGTGGTGGTGGCGGTCGCGGTCGCTGCTCGGCAGCTGGCACATCCGACGGCTTGGCAACAGGTGGTAACTCGGTGTTGACAGGAGGCTGCGAGGGTGTGGATGCTGCGGGCATCGGGATCGGGGGGGCGATGGTAACGAACTCCGCGGCTGTAGTGGCGGGGCGAACCTCGGGTGCCATGGGAGGCGGAGGCCGCATGGGATCGCGCGGGTGGGGTGGAAAAGGCCTTTCACCCGGGCGGTGTGGCGGTCGATGCGCTGGGTCCATGCCATCCTGTCGGGGACCACGGTGTGGCGGTCGACCGGGAGGCTCTTGTGCGAACGCGCTGGGGAAAAGGGAAAAATCTGGCCTCTCCCCGCGAACATCTGGCGGTGGTGCTGCCCAGTCCAGCGTGCCTGCATCGATCGCGTTGGGCCAGTGTGCTGATCGATACAGGGTCACTGCGTCGCCCCCCTGCACCAGCAGCAGTACACGCGAGGCGTCGCGCACGCCAAGGTCATTGGTAAGCCGCGCCTCGACTTGAAGCCACGGCGCATCGGCGGGGTTGCGGGTCACCAGGCGATGCGCTGCGGAGCGCAGCTCGCTGTCAAGCCGGTCCATCTTGATATTGCGAATCAGCCACCAGCTGCCCAGGCCAAACGCCGCCAGCACTACGCCGGTCAGCATCGCTGACAACAGGGCAAGGCGCAGGCGAAAGGAGTGGATCATGCCAACTTGCGAAACCGGTAACCCACGCCGCGCACGCTTTCTATGGGCGACTCACCCTCATCGCTGGCCCCAATGATTGACATCTTCTTGCGAATGCGCTGAATGCAAACGTCGACGACGTTGGTGCTGGGATCAAAGTCGTAGCCCCACACATGCTCCAGAATCTGGGTGCGGGTGAACACACGCCCGGGTGAGCGCATCAGGTATTCGATCAGGTTGAACTCGCGCCCGGTCAGATCGACGGTCTCGCCGCACCAGGTGGCCTCGCGTGCAATACGGTCAAGTCGCAAATCGCCCACCAGCAACACGTTTTGCCGCTCGCCCGAGACGCGCCGAATGAGTGCCAGTACGCGTGCAATGAGTTCTTCCACAAAGAAAGGTTTGGCGAGGTAATCATCGGCTCCCAGCGCCAGGCCCTCGAGGCGGTCGTCGAGTTCGTTGCGCGCCGTCAGCAAAATGATGGGGGTGGCATTGCCGGCCTTGCGCAATCCCTTGAGGATGGAAATACCGTCGCGACCCGGCAGCATGATGTCAAGCACGATCGCATCAAACACACCATTGCTGGCGCGATCGAACCCGTCGATGCCGTTGTCGCAGTGCTCCAGCAGAAAGCCCTGTTCCTTGAATCCGGCGGCTACAAACCCGGCAATCTTCTGTTCGTCCTCAACCAGCAGCACGTTCATGCATGTTTCCTTTGGCGGTGAGCTTAAGGGACAGCCCGCGCAACATCATTACAAAACTGTCATGCAGGCGCAGCCCGATCTGTCATCTGGCGCGGCAAAGATTGCCTTTGTCAACCACTTTCACAACGGAGCCTTCCATGAAATCACGCGCCTCCTTCGCCGCCTTCTGCATCGCGCCTGCCGCGGCATTGTTGTCGGCCTCGCTCTTTGCGGCCACCCCACCCGTCCCACCGCCACGCAGCGCTCCCGCGGGGCCAGCGCCATTATCCCGACTGGAAACCCTGGGAAAAAACCTGTTTGATGACAAAGCCTTGTCCGAGCCCGCCGGAACGGCTTGCGTTAGCTGCCATTTACCCACCACCGGTTGGGCCAGCAACCATGGATCGAAGGTAGGCGTTCCCCTGGGAAGTATCCCGGGCGTGCTGGGGCTGCGCAATGCGCAGACCAACGGCTACAGCAGCTTCGTGCCGCCGTTTTCTTTTCGTGTGAAGGACGGCGACACCGACCCGGTAGGGGGCCATTTCTGGGATGGTCGCGCCAACTCCCTGGCCGAGCAGGCACTCGGCCCCTTCCTGGCCGCCAATGAAATGAACAACCCCGACAGTGCGACCGTGGTGCGCAAGGTGGCCGCGTCAAGCTACGCCAACCTGATGCGTGCCGAATTTGGTGCGGGCATCTTCAACACGCCTGATCTCGCGT
>CAJBVC010000003.1 GCA_903958915.1 uncultured beta proteobacterium | reverse complement strand
GTGACGAGCAGTCATACGTAGTTCCGCGCGGTTGGAACAAATCCAGCGTCCGCTTTCATTGACCCTGTCCGTCCGGATTGGGCACGATGCTCTACTTCACGAACGGCCGCAACCTGGCAGGCTAATTTCTATGGCAGCTTTGTGGCGTGCAAACCGATGAGGCGAATCTCTGGTCCTGACCAGAAACGGGTGTAGGCGAGTGGCAGCATACGGGTTGGCAAATTAGCTCGCTACACACGCGCGTTTATGGGTTCCTGTTCCAAAATTTCACGATTTCGCCGGTCGAATGGTTGCACGGAGAATCATTTCAGTCCACAAAATTTGCTGTTCAATTTCGGATGAAGGCTCGTGTCGGATTTACGACAGCGCAAATTCCATTTTCGCACGTGCCACCATACGTTTCAAAAATGGGGTTCACGCATTAGCCATGCCGCTCAGACGCTGACGAATGATCTCCTCGGCCTGCAGCATGATGCGATCTATCAATTCCTTTACGCTTGGAATGTCGTGGATCAGACCGGCTACCATGCCGCAGGACCAAACGCCGGCTTCCATGTCACCCTGCTGCATGATGCGCGGGTAGACCCCAGCTACCTCTTCCATGATGTCGTCGAATTTGAGATTGGCACCCAAGGCGACTTCCTTGGCCAACAGGCGATCGGTGGCAGAGTTGCGCAGCACGCGCTCGGTGTTGCGCAGCGGGCGCATGACCAGACGCGTATCGAGTTCGCTGGCCGCCACGATGGCCTGTTTGACGTTCTCATGTACCGGTGCCTCTTTGGTTGCAATGAAGCGGGTGCCCATGTTCATGCCGTCTGCGCCCAGCGCCAACGCCGCTACCAATGAGCGGCCGTCGGCCATCCCGCCGGATGCGACGAAGGGAATCTTTAGCGACTCAGCGGCCCGTGGCAGCAAGATGAAGTTGGGCACGTCGTCTTCACCAGGGTGACCGCCGCACTCAAACCCGTCCACGCTGACTGCATCGCAGCCGATCGCTTCGGCTTTGAGCGCGTGGCGCACCGAAGTGCATTTGTGGATCACCTTAATGCCAGCTTCGTGCAACATGGGCATCCACTTCTGTGGGTTGTTCCCCGCTGTCTCCACCGCCTTGACGCCGCCGTCGATGATGGCGCGGATGTAGCCGGGGTAATCGGGTGAACTGACGGTCGGAAGAAAGGTTAGGTTCACGCCAAACGGTTTGTTGGTCATTTCGCGGCAGCGGCGGATTTCGTTGGCCAGCAACTCCGGCGTGCGCTGCGTCAAGCCCGTGATCAGGCCCAGTCCGCCGGCATTCGACACGGCAGCGGCTAGTTCGGCGAAGCCGACAAAATGCATGCCGCCCTGAATGATGGGGTGTTCGATGCCAAACATCTCAGTGATTTTGGTTTTCATTATTAGGTCCTCAGGAAATCGAATTACTGATGATTAACTTGTGTTGTTAGATCACTTTTTGCGGGTAGGTTCAGCTTTCTTTACTGGCTTTCTGGTCGAATTTTTGACTGCCTTGCTGGGTGGCATGGCTATCGAATGCGCTGGAGTCGATTTGCGCGTGTCTCCCAGCACGGACTTGAGGGGGCATATCTTTAATACAGGGCACTTTTGGCAACCTACAGCAATGGCAATGGGACACACGGTCATTATCGAAACCTTAAAATGCAATTGAAAGAAAAAAGTGGCACCAAAGTGCCACAAGACGGGACATTACTGTAACCCGCACCCTTGAAAGCTTTAGCTGGTGGTTGTTTATTGAAAGAGAATCATAGTTGTGAAGCTGGAGCTGAATCCTAAATCCAAAAGATTGCTTTTTTGCTTGAAGTCCACGCCTCAAGAAAAGACCCATATACATCTTCAATCTGGTTGCGCTTGACTTTCAACGTGGGGGTAATGAAGCCCGATTCCACAGTCCAAGGTATTTGATCCAGCACCAAACAAGATAAACGCTCATGCGGATCGAACTTTTGATTGAGTATCGCAAGCTCACGCTCGAAGGAGGCTTGCATTTGTTGACGCTCTTCAGGTTCTAGCGCTTGTTTGAGCCGTTCAGGTGTCAGCGCTAGGATGGCCAGAGGTTGCGGCAAATTCGCGCCCACGACACAGCAGGCCTCCACACCGGGGATCAGCGCCAACAAGGACTCAATGGCCGCTGGCGATACATATTTACCCTTACTCGTCTTGAATAAATCTTTCACCCGCCCCGTGATCTTGAGGTTGTCCTGCGCATCCAGAGCGCCTTTGTCTCCGGTATGCAGCCAGCCATCTGACGTGAACGCTTCGGCGGTCAATTCGGGCTCCAGAAAATAACCGCGCATCAGGCCCGGCGACAGCACCTGCACTTCGCTGGTGTTAGGGTCAAGCCGACATTTCACCCCAGTCAGTACTTGTCCCACGCTGCCCGGCAAGGGATTCCGCACATCGGTCGAATGGGTACATCCGTTCTCTGTCATACCATACAACTCGATGAGGTTCAAACCCAGTGCGCTATACCAGCGTAACAATTCAGGCGGCATGGGCGCGGCGCCACCTGCAGCCACGCGGCATTGGTCCAGCCCCAAAGCTGTCAATATTTTTTTCTGCACTAAACGATTGAGCAATGGAATCTTGAGCAGCGTCGCCAGCTTTTTTGGCGGCATCTTGGCATGTACACCTTCGCGAAATTTAAGCCACAACCTGGGTACTGAAAAAAAGAATGTGGGGCGAGCACGTTGCAAATCCTGAGCAAATGTTTCTTGCGACTCTGCAAAAAAAACATGCATACCCGTGGCTAAAAGCATGTGCTCAACCAGGCCCCGTTCTGCAATGTGGGACAAAGGCAAGTAAGACAGCATCCTGTCGTTCTCATCGAGGGGAATCCGCTCCAGCCCCTGCGCAATGATGGCTTGGAAAGTACCAAAGCTGTGCATGACGCCCTTGGGGTTGCCTGTGGTACCCGAGGTGTACATCACTGTACACAGGTCTTCTGCAGGTCGCACAGGTTGGCCTTGCATTGGGGCTTGCTTACCCACAATGCCAGACCATTGCGCGCCAGGCCACTGTGGGCCCAAGGGCAAGTTGATGCAAAGCAACTTCTCCGGAACACCCGCCCTCATCGCATCCGGATCATCGAGCTTGCCGATAAACATCAGACATGCGCCACTGTGTTCCAGAATTTGCTGCGCCGTCTTGACGGCCAGCGTGGGATACAAAGGCACGGAAACATGCCCGGCCATCCAAATGGCCCAATCGGCCATGATCCAGTGGGCGGTGTTTTTGCCCCAAATCGCGATACGACTCCCGGGCGGATGGCCCAGCGATTGCAGATGGCTGGCCATGCACCGCACTTCATGTGCGACCTCTGACCAAGTGAACGTCTGAATCACGCCCCGCCCCAAAGGCTGTGTGAAGCATACGCGGTGGGGCGCAGTCGCCTCCCAGTGGTACAGGCGTTGCAGAGCTAGCATGGCTGAGGGCGTGCTCATGTTACATATCTCCTAATTTGAAAGAAAAAGCTGGCATCAAACTGCCACAAAAACGGGATATGTCTGTACCCCCCACCTTGGAACCGTGCCGGGTTGCTCCGGAAGTCAACCGCCCAACTTAGCTTGACGCACTACCAATCGCTTGCGCCTTCCATTCCGCAACATCGGCCTCGATGGCGTCGGACATGGCTTCAATTACCTGGGAGTTGATACGGCGTTTATTTCTGGCAAATGAATCCGCGTTCACGGTCATTAGATCGGCGCAGTGCCGTTGAATAGCCTCATGCATTGCGTAACCAGGCACCAGTTCATCGACAAAACCAGCGGCCAACGCAGATGCCGGCGTATAGGGAATACCCAACGTTGTCGCAGCATGAAATTGCGCTGGTGCCAGCTTTCTGCGACAAACTTCGAGTGCGAGGCGCGGAATCACTATGCCGATGCGAACCTCGCTAAGCTGGAATCGCGCACCCACATCCACCCCGAGGCGCAGGTCACATGCAAATAGCAAAATCGCACCAAGCGCCACTGCATGTCCAGTGCAGGCGGCGATTACCGGAAGCGGATACTTGACTAGGCGAGCGCATAACCGTAAGCCAGCCTCAAGCATCGTCGTGACTTCAGCGCCACCGCGTTTAAAGGCACCCAAATCAAAGCCACCGGAAAATGACCCCTCTCGACCGTACAAGACCACCACTTTGGCTTCTTGTTCGGCGCGATCCAGCGCTTCATTCAACGCAGTCAGCATGGCAATGCTCATGACGTTGGCCTTGCCGTCGTCCATTCGAAGCGTCGCTACTCCGTTGTTCAATTCGTAACGAACCAAAGTGTTCATTTCATCTCCAGAGAAAATATTGCAAAACAGCGTGATAGCTTGGTCGCCGATTAGCAACCTTGCCATTTCGGGCGTCGCTTTTCAGCGAACGCTGTGGCGCCTTCGATGGCATCTTTGCTCTTGGCAATGGCCTTCAGCAGGGGTTCCTGCTGGCTAAACATTTCACTGGATAACCAGTCTTGTGACTCACTGATAACTTTCTTGCTGGCGGCCACAGCAAGGGGGCCGTTGGCTGCTATCACCCGCGCTAGTGTCTGTGCCGCAGTCAACGCCCCACCAGAAGTAACAACACGGTTAACCAGTCCCAGGTCGTATGCCCGTGCGGCGCTGATCATTTCGCCCGTCAGAGCCAGTTCCATGGCGATGCGTTGTGGGATTTGGCGTGGCGTGCGCAGTAGTCCACCCGCACCCGCAATTAGGCCGACTTTGACTTCGGGTGTGCCAAAGCGGGCGTGCTCGCCTGCCACAATCAGGTCGCATGCAATCGCCAGTTCGAACCCACCCGCTAACGCAAAACCTTCAACCGCCGCGATCAACGGCTTTTGCGGTGGCGCGCTGCACAGCCCGCCAAAACCGCGGCCATCAATGAAGGGGGACTCGCCACGGATATAAGCTTTCAAATCCATCCCCGAACAAAACATACCGCCCGCACCCGTCAGAATTGCCAGACGGATGTCGGGGTTGCTGTCCAACTCAATCATCGCCGCAGCAATCCCTCGGGCCACATCGGCATTAATCGCATTCTTGGCTTCAGGACGGTTGATCGTTACCGTCATGACGCCTTCATCGACGCTCACTAGAACTGTGTCGCTCATTTCAAATTCCTTTTGGTTGAGATGCGTATTGCCAGCGGCTACTGAAGCACCAGCACGTTGTTGCGCCGCTCGATCAAGTGCGGCAGGGCCAAGGCCATCACATCCTGGCCTCCGGTACGCTTTAACAGGGCTGCCAGGTTCTGCCCGGCGTCAGCGGACATGGCCTGCGCCACAGCCTGTGCCATTTGAAACAACCACAAACCATGAACGGCGCTGGCACGTTGCACCTGCACACCTCGCCATTCGTAACTCACCATGCCAAGTGTCGGATGCACTAGGCGGCCGTCGTTAAAATTGATCAGTTGTCCCGCTTCAATTCCAGGGTTTGCATCGAGCCAATGCTGATAACTAGCGATGTCGGCACTAAGCTGTGGCCCCCAGTCCTTGAACAGCAAGGTCAACACGGGCTCCAGCGTGGCGGGGATCTCATCATCGAGTAGCCAATCAGCAACGTAAGGTGCATATTCACCGTCCGGCGTATTGGGCAGTTGCATGCGTTCCACCCAGCGTGCAACGTTGGGTGCGCGCTTCTTCATCAACGCTGTCGGATAAGGGTCTCGCCCAAGGTGGGCGTACATCGGCGCAATCAGACCCAAGTCCGCAATGCTGACGCGCCTGCCCATCACGTAAGGGTAGTGTTGGAAGTGGATGTCCAATGCTTCCAGAAGTTCTTCATAAGCATTCTCTATAGCCGCAATGGTCTGTGGGTTGATCCCCAGCGTCGGCAGACTGGAACTAAAAAAGTCCATGACGCGCCTTCCGGCCGCACGTCGTGCTTCTCGATCCTCGCCAGGATACAGTCCGCGCCCAAACTCCGTTTGCAGGAACAGCTCCTGCTCGTCGCGGTAGCTCCAACGGTAGTGCATGGCAACCTGCAGCATGCCTTCCAGACCAAAACCATCGATCAGCCTTGCTACCGCAAGTTGCACCGGTGTAGATGGCGTCAATGAGTTGCCCGATGCCAGGTTCTCAAGTGAATCGAGGTAAGAAACAATGTCCGTAGAGTCCTGTATGAACTGGCCGTCCGGGGTTTCGAGAACCGGAAAAGTCACCAATCCGACCGTCGGACGAACGCGCGCCTTGTAATCCGGATGGGAAGGACAGCGTTCAACGAATCGCAGCCCTTTCTTGATCAGGCAGGAGCGGGCCTTTCCTGTGTAAAGCGAATGGGGTGTTCCCCACAATATATAGGGGTGGTTTGTATCTGTGTTCATTGCCATTACACGGTTTTTCATTCAAAAATCACAGCATCTGGTCCGGTCATGCTTTGCACCCAGGATCGGTACTGGGATTCAAAGATGACAACGTCCTTACTATTGGCGGACCGCAGCGCAATTCTTGACCCAGCCGGATAGCTTTTGGCGAGAAGGAAAGCGGTAACCCGCCGAACTGCATCACCGACTTGTGCCCAGGTGTTTTCGGTCCACTGCAGCGCCTTGGGTTGTCGCTGAAACACCGGCTGCGGTGTCTCACGTTCCCAGTGGTAGAGCATTTCTAGCGGTGTTTTGATATCTTCGCGCATTTGCTTTCCTTGTATCGAGGGTTATGGTTCGCCACGCCGAAACGTAGTAAGGCACCTGCACATGAGCGCAGGCGTCTATTCCTGGCGTGTGCCTTAGGTGCTTTGCCCGGGCAAGCGACCCATCCAGGGGTGGAAGCGCCCCTGCGGGTCATATTTGGCACGTGCCTGATCGAGCCGTGCCATGTTGGCGTCGGAGACAAATCGAGCCGGTCGCCTTCCCAGGTTTTCGTCGGCCAGTTGAATGCCACGACTCCATGGTTCCAACGCTCGCATGTGATCAGTAGCCCAATTCGCATGCCGGGCTTCGTCAACGCCCTGGCCCAAACCACAATACAGCGCCAGATATGTGCGGTGTTCAACGGAAAAAGCCATGTCCGGGCGATTGGGAGGAGCGTTCCAGTTCAGCCACAGCACATGGCTAGGGTGAGGCGGCTGTGTTTCTGCGATGCGGTGCAGACCCGGCAATACCGGATCAATCGGGCCATCCATCCACATGTTGTCGGCGCTCCAGCGCGTGTTCGACAAAAACAGCGTTTTTTCACCGGCTTTCATCATGAAGTTGAGCGACATCGGCAGCAAAGGCAGCGTCACGCTGGCCAGAGATCGGACCGGGCTGTTGCTAATAAAGTCCACGTGCTCGCGTGCCTCTTTCCAGCTATTTGCAAACACCGGTGCGATGACCTCGATACCGTGCGCATTGATGATTGTTGCCTTTGGATTCATTACCATCTGAAACTCGACATTGCGCGCAACCTGCGGGCCGACACGGTCAGCCCACTTCATCACCTGCTCCAGGTGTTTAATGCGAAACACCTGCATCTTCATACCCATAAATTTGGGGCGTGCATGAAGTTGGAGGTGAAAGCGAACCACAACGCCGAAGAACCCTGGTCCGGCCCCACGAGCAGACCAGAAGAGGTCGACATTCTCGGTCTCGCTTGCGTGAACCAACGCGCCGTCAGCCAGCACCACGTCGATGCCAAGTACGTTTTGGCAGCCAACACCGAGTTGTGGACTGTTCCAGCCGAATCCCCCCTGCAATAAGAAACCACCGATACCCACAGTCCATGCATGTGCAGTTGGAAAAAACAGACCGTGTTCAGCCAACGCTAAATTCAATTCGCCAGATAGACAACCGGGACCCACGATGGCAGTCCTTTTGGTCGCGTCGACTTCAATCGCATTCAATCTTGAGAGGTCGAGCATCATGCCGCCTTCTCGGATGTGGTTTTGCGCCCAACTGTGACCGCCGGAGCACATGCCAATACGCAGACCATCACGTCCGGCCTGGCACACTGCAGCTATTACTCCGTAGACGTCATTGACTTGCACCACGACATCGGGTCTGCGACCCGGATCACGGGCAGTGAAGCTGGTGCCGAGTACAGCCTGTTCGAAACCGGATTCGCCTTGACGAAATACGGAACCTCTGGTGTGAGTACGTTGCATGGGTATTCCTTTAATATGAGCGAAGCAAAGGCGACGGTGCTTCAGCGTTTTTTTCGGGACCGAATGCGGCATAAAGATCTGGCAATATCCCCGCCAGATGGTTCATTTCCTGGGCGCAATGAACCAACAGCTCCATGCCCATGTTGTTGGTTAAAGGCGCGAACTTTGCAGCAGCTCGGCCTATCAGGGCACCAACTGGCCCGGGCATGCCGCGTGGCCTAATGTTTGAGCCGGCCAGCCAGAAACGGGAACGCATTTCAGCCCCCCCTGGGACTGGCCGTACATGATGAATGAGCCATCCAGTCTCCATTGGGGTCCCGAGCATGCTCCCGCGTGCGCAGATAGCTACTTCGCCGTCACGAGCCAAGCGGGACTCCTCCAGGCCAAGCCGAGCCGGTCGCACAAAGCGAATGCCAAGGTCTAGACGCTGGTTACCCACGTACTCCACCACATGCGACGTGCGCCCCACGTAATGATTCAAGTCATCGCGTCCATCGGCCCAGGCCGCATGCATGTGCGCACGCGGATGCCATAGTTTGTAGCGCTGTGCTTCACTGCCGTGCCAGGCAAACCACCAGTCCCACATTGCAGGGGTCACACCCGGCATCTGCGTCAGAACAAATACGCGAAAAGCACCGTCAGGACTAATAGTGATGCCAGTTTCTACCGGCCAGTACCCCTTTGCGTGCAGATCTGGAGCACTTTCAACGGGCGGCAGAAGATCAACGGTCTGCAGTCCAACAGCAATGGCCTCGCGAACATGCGCCGGTAGTGGTGCCATGTCGGATTTGAAGAATCTGGCGTAGGGACTGGTGGCCAGTTCGGTAGCGCCGTAGCCAAGGTGAATACTTTTTGTGTCGTTTGTTGTCATGGCGAGATACTTTTCACTCGATCAATTCAGTTCTTGAAGGTCTCGTAAAGCTGCGGCAGGATCGCAGCAAGGTGCCCCATTTCATGCGCGTCATGCACCATGAGTTGCTCTACTTGGGTGACCGTGATGGGCTGCAGCCGACTTGCGGTTCGGCCAAGCCATGCTCCTATGGCGCCAGGCATTCCGCGTGGGCGAACGTTGGAGCCACCAAGCCAGATGCGCGTGCGCATTTCACAGCCACCGGGTACGGGGCGAACGTGGTGCACCAGCCAACCGGTTTCTATGGGTGCACCGGAAAGTCCAACCCTTGCGCAGATTGCCACTTCTCCATTGGAAGCAAGTTGCTGCTCATCAAATCCCAGCGTCGCCGGAGATACAAATCGAATGGCAACGTTCATACGCACCGAACCAACATACTCGACCACGTTGGACACGCGTCCGATGTAGTAATCCAGATCGTCCCGGCCATCCTGCCACCGAACATCGATATGCGCCTGCGGGTGCCACAACTTGTATCGCTCACCGCTACTGCCGTGCCAGACAAACCACCAGTCCCACATGGCTGGGGTGACGCCAGGCATCGGCGACAGGACAAAGACACGCGCAGAACCGTCAGGGCCGATCGTGTAGCCCGTTTCCACCGGCCAGTATCCCGTGGCCTGTAGCTCCCCCGCGTGCTCCACCGGCGGCAAGAGTTCGTGGGCTAGTGCGCCCGTGGTGAGCGCCTCTACGACGTGCACCGGCAAGTGTTCCATCACCGGATTGAAGAACCGGGCATAGGGGCTGGTGGCAGCCTCGCGCTGGCTTAACCCAATATGGAGGATGTTGTCTGCTGTTTCGGACATGGCTGAACCAGGCTCCTTCAATCAGTGCGGAGACGTGTGCATGCTATCTGAGATCAACTCTAGGAGCTTATGACCAAGACTGCATCAAAAAGCTTTCTGGTATCCCACGCGAAAGACCTGGGTCTTGCTGGTGATGGAAGCGCCGGTACTCGGACCTGACCCATCCAAAGTAACAGAAGGATTCATTTCTAGACTGAAACTGATGTCCGAAGCTTTGTCCAGTTTCATCGTCGCTCCAAATGTGTAGGACTTGTCGTTAATCGCAGGCGTCATGAAGTTCTGCGCAGTGCGACTACTTTCAATTTGTCCCTTGTTGCTGCTCAACCCGCCACGCAGCGTCCACGTCGAATCAACATCCCAAGACGCCCCCAGCCTAAAGATCGGCTGGTCTTTCCACCCTGGTCCATTGGGGTCTTGGTTGGCCTTAACCACAGAGTATTCCACCAGCAGGTAGTCAGCCGCAAGGGTAACCGCAGGGGTGGCCTTCCAAGCAAACCCGACTCCATATTCTGATGGAATGTCAATCTTGCCTTCGCTGTAGGCAAGTATGTCGTTCGCGTAGTCGCCCAACTTACTCATATTCGTCTTAGTTTTGTAGGTTGCTCCCAACGAAAACTCAGGCGAAGCGTTCCACAACATTCCCACGCGCGCACCAAAGCCAGTTGCGGTTTGTGTTCCGTGACTTGGAATTGGAACAAACATCCCAGGGACTGGTTGTACGACCACACCTTGCGTATCCACTTGTTGAACCATATAAATGAGTCCTAGTCCCACGGCAAAATTGGGCTGAATTTTCCAGGTCACGCTATTGGAAAATTCAGCAACTTTTTGTGAGGCTTTGACGTTATCAGCGCCAGGTACAGGAACTGCGGGCTTTCCGAAGTCAACCCCCGCACCCTGGCCCGAAAGCGTCAACCCAATTGTCATATTGGGACTGAGCACATAATTGAACCCACCTTCTGGTGCTAATACTGTAGTGTTGTCCTCCAACGCATTGCCAAACAAATTTACTGACGACTGACCCTTGAAACTCACCAAATTGGCCGCGATGGAAGTTGGGACGAATGCCATGCCGGCCGGATTATTCGCCGCAGCAGATGCATCTAAGGGCAGAGCAATCGAAGCGCCGCCCATTCCCGCATTCTTGATGCCATAGCCTCCCAATTGGGCGCCATTCATTGCATTTGCATTGGTGGCGATGAGCGCCAGACTGCCAATGAGAGTACCGACGAGACTTGCCGGTGTAAAGGTCGTATCGGTTGTTGAGTGTTTCATGTCTTTGTCTCCGGTTTAGTGTGTATCAAATGGTGTGATTGATGCTTAAGCAATTGCGGGACTGTCAACGTGCAGGCCCAGGATCGAGCGTGTTTCATCAGGCGTTGCGATAGTTTTTTCGATTTCGGTAACAGTGCGTCTAACACGTTCGACGAATTCAACATTCGACTTTGCAAGCTGACCTTTGCGGTAGAAGATGTTGTCTTCCATCCCGACACGCACGTGACCGCCCAAAGCGAGTGCCGCATAGATGATCGGCAAATGACCCTTGCCAATACCCAAGGCCGACCAAGTGAAGTTGGACCCCAGGTTGTCCTCGCATACCTCGTGCAAGAACATCATGTTCTTGACCTCGGCCGTCATGCCACCGGGGGCGCCCAGAACGAACTGAAAATGCGGGCGATGAGTAATCAGTCCCTTCTTGATGTAGTACAGGACGTTGTAAATCATGCCCGCGTCGAAGATCTCGAACTCTGGCGTGACCTTGCACTCGGCCATGGAAACCGCAAGCTTTTCCAGAAAGCTCGGGCTGTTCTCAAAGATGGTGGTGTGCGCCCAATTCATGGTTCCGGCGTCAAACGAAGCCATCTCCGGGCGTAGTTCCTGAAACGGCCGCATCCGTACTTCGTCAGACAAACCCAGTCCACCCGAAGTGGTCAGATTCAGGACGATATTGCTGCGCGCACGCACCAGTCGCACCGTCTCGGCAAACTTATCGAAGTCCATGGACGCCTTGAATGCATCATCGCGCACATGGATGTGTGCAATCGACGCGCCCGCATCGGCGCAGCGCACGATCTCGTCAGCCTCTTCCTGCGGGGTCAACGGGATGTAGGGCGTGTCCGACTTCTGCGGCCAGGCACCGGTACACGCCACAGTCAGGATGACTTTATTGCTTGTGTCCATCTTCAGTCTTTCAGCAGCTTTCGGCTGCGTTCATTGCTTTTAAGTGCCGCAGCACCTTGGCTCGCAACTGCGCCTGCTGCTCAGGCGTCCAGGTTCTAAACCCCTCACCGCTCTTCATTCCCAAACGACCTTCGCGGATGAGTTGCTTGAGATAGGGCGAGGGTCCTGGTGTGTGATCAATGGCTGGTAATACGGTCTCGTGAATTGCCAATGTGAGTTCGGTCCCCACCAAGTCGGCGTTTTCCAGTGGCCCCAACACCGGGAGTCGACGGCCGAAGCTTCCTTTGACAACTGTGTCTACGGTTTCGGCGTCACAGATGCCTTCGGCAACAATGGCGATGGCCTCACGCCACAGCGCATGCTGAAGGCGGTTTCCAATGAAACCTGGCACATCCTTCTCAACCATTGCCGGTGTCTTGCCGACCTCGGCCAGTAGGTCGAACATCTTCTGCGCAAGCGTTGGATCAGTAGACGCAGTCTTGATGACTTCTACCAATGGAACCAAGTAAGGAGGATTCCACCAATGCGTTCCCATGGTGCGATTTCCCGTCTTCACCTCGGCCATGATGTCGGTGATGGGAATCACTGACGTATTGCTCGCCAATAAGGCGTGAGCTGGAGCCAGTAATTCGAGCTGCGCAAAAAGCTTTTGCTTAAACGCCAGGTCCTCCGGGCCGGCCTCGAAGACGACATCGGCACTGGTC
Source organism: uncultured beta proteobacterium (assembly GCA_903958915.1). GTDB lineage: Bacteria > Pseudomonadota > Gammaproteobacteria > Burkholderiales > Burkholderiaceae_C > Allorhodoferax. The sequence goes on along the minus strand of CAJBVC010000003.1, from coordinate 5,243 downwards.
ACACACTGTCCCAAATCTTCGGTCGGGAAGACGCGGGATGTCGCGCTGACATCCTGTCCAAGGTCGGAAAGGTTTTTTACAATTCGTTCCCGCAATGAGGCCATGGCCTGAAAATCAGGGTCGTAGACACGCACGATGTGGCCTGCCAACGCGAACACCTGCGCGATTCCGTGGCCCATCAGGCCGGCACCAATGATGGAGATTTGCTCGCTCATGGTCTAGCCTGCGGTGTAGCCGCCGTCGGCGTACACCGTGTGACCGGTGTGAAAATCCGAGGCTCTAGAAGCCAAAAAGAGCAACGGCCCGGCCAGGTCTTCAGGCTCACCCAAGCGCCCGAGCGGAACGCGCGCCAGAAAGCCGGCTCGCACCGTGTTTGCGCGTTCATTGTCCTCAAACATCCACGCCGTCAGAGGTGAGCGAAAGACAGTGGGTGCAATCGCATTGACCGTGATGCCGTATTTGCCCCATTCGCAACCCAGTGCCTTGGTTAGTCCGTCAGTTGCTGCCTTGGAAGCGCAATATGCCGAGTAGCCTGCGGGGTGACCCAATTTGCCGCGTGCCGACGACACGAGCACCACTTTGCCGCCACGTCCCTGTGCAATCGCCTGCTTGCCAAAAGCGCGGCTGATGAGCCAGGCACCGGTCAGATTGCCGTCGATCACTGACTCAAAGCGCTCCAATGACATCTCGGCTATTGGACAGGGATCGTTCAATCCCGAGCCAACCACCAAAATGTCCACGCCCCCAAACGAATCCACTGCCGCTTGCACGATGGCCTCGCAATCGGCCTCCGTATTTGGGCGCTTGGCTACGCATGCGACCTCAGCACCGAGAGATTTGCAGGCGAGGGCCGCTTCTTCGAGCGCCGAGCCATTGCCCGCCGCAAGCACCAATTTCGCACCAGCGCCCGCCAACACCTTGGCTGCCAACATGCCAAAGGCACCCGACGCTCCGGTGACAATCGCCACCTTGCCACGTATGTCAAACAGGCTGGCTGGATTTTTCAGCCACTCCATCGATGTAGATGCTCCCATGGCAGTTGGCCTTAGTTCTTTGGTGGATAGGGCATGACCACCAGCATGCTGGCTACATCATTGCTGTGGTTTTTGACTTCGCGTGTTTCGCCCCCGGGGATGAAACAACTGTCCATGGGCTTGAGACACACTTCGGTCTCTCCTACCGTGACTGTGAGTTCTCCGGCAATCACAACGTAAACCTTCTCCAGAGGCGAGGCATCCGGCCCCGCCCCGCCCCCTGGTAGGAAGTGCGACAGACCGGTCCAAAACGCTTGCGGTCCACCGGGCGCAAAGCCCTGCAGGCGCAGCGAGCGCATGTCGTAATGGTTTGGAGCCTCGTAGGGCGTGGCGTCTGCAAAGTGTGTGACTTTCATGCTGTCTTCCACGACTTCATTTGCCAGTTTCGATGCGGTAGTGACCGCTGGGGTCGAGCACCGCCACCAGCCGGATCATGGAGCCGTCGCCCCCCTTCCAGCGCAGAGGAAAGGCCATGAAAGTGCAGCGCTTACCAGTGATCTTGTCAATGTCGCCGCCGACGTTTTCAATGCCGCAAATACCCGCCGCCAAGATCGCGTTGTGGCATGGCTCCCACTCAGGAAAGTCTTGCAGCACCTCGCGCCCGGTCGTTGCCTTGTATTCAGCACAGACGTGCGGCAGCAGTCCATGTGGGCGTGCCGGACCGTGCGGTCCCATGGCGGTGGCCAATGGATGGTCAAGCGCCTGTGTATCGGTGCAAACCATCTTCACCTTTTTGGCTGCAAACCATTCGCCTGCCTCTTTGTAGAAGCCGGGTGAGTAACCGTAGTAGGTCTGGTTGTCGCCGTAGTATTTGTGCCAGCCTGTATTGACCACCACGATGTCGCCTTCGCGGATTTGTGGACTGGCCTTTTCCAGGTCGTCGGCCGTGATGACGCCCCATTTCCCTTTTGGGATGGACACGCACACACCTGTGCCCATGAAATGCGGAAGCGGAACCTCGTCCATAAAGGCCGTGTTTTCCACCACGTGGGCGGGTGCGTCCATGTGGGTTCCGGTGTGCATCGAGGTGGAAATGCGCGCCGTGAGCACGCCCGACTTGGCCATGGTGTGAAGGCGATCAATCTCCACGTCTTTGAAATATGGCCAGCACGGTTGTCCATAGCCCCACGGATGGCTCAAGTCATAGAACTCAAGACCCAACTGGTTCTTAAGGTTTTCCTGAAAAAGTGTTCCACGTACATCGATCGTCATTTCATCTCCTGATGTCTATTCAAAGGACTGCTTTATCTGTATACTGAACCGGATTGTGGTACATCTGTATCAATATGCGGTTCGTTGAGTCAGGATTGTATAAACCAGATCGGCGAACACCATTGGTATAAACCCGTACACGACATCCGATGCGCGCAATGACTAATGGCACACTTCTGTGTGGCCGTGAAAGAGAAAAGATGACAAATGACGAAGTAAAAATGGAAGACAACTCTGCTCCGCGCTCTGGCGTGCAGGTAATTGCGCGCGCCGCGGCGGTATTGCGAAAACTTCAAGACCATCCGGCAGGACTGACGCTCGGGGAATTGGCCAAGTTGTTGAAACTTCCGCGTTCTACCGTGCAGAGGATTGTTGAGGCACTTGCGGATGAGAATTTTGTGATTGCAGCATCGCCTACGCGCGGTGTGCGTCTTGGTCCGGCGCTGCTTGCGCTGGCGGCCGCTACTCGCTTTGAGATTTCAGAATTGGCGCACCCAACGCTCCAAGAAATCTCGATGCAGTGCGGGGAGACGGTGGACTTGTCAGTGCTGGATGGAAACAAACTGGTATTCGTCGATCAGGTTGCTGGGGGACATCGCCTGCGTGCCGAGTCAGCCATTGGCGTTTCGTTCACATTGCATTCCACCGCACCAGGCAAGGCCATGATGGCGGCAATGAGCGCTGACAATCTTGGCAAACTCAAAAGCGGCCTTAAGCTCACGCGTCTTACCGACAACACCGCGAGCACGTGGGAGCAACTGGACAAAGAACTGGAGGTCATTCGACGCACAGGCATTGCGCTTGACCTAGAGGAAAACTCGCACGGAATATGCGCGGTAGCGATGGCGCTCGTATTGTCAAACGGCGAACTTGCTGCGGTTTCCATCCCTGTTCCAACACAGCGCTTTGAATCAACCCGAGTCCAGTTGGAGGAGTTACTGAAAAACCACTGCGGCAAGTTGCAGCAGTCCGTGGGGGCAGGCCGCTAGCCGCGCCTCCTAATTAGTGCGTGTTCAACGACTTTACTTGCTGCGCGAGGATGCGCCGAACGTCTGCAATCCATTGGATTGAACTCGTTCGCCAATACCCGCAATGCAGAGCTCGACATAAGGGCACGATGCCGAATTTGACGAACGACAGCAGTCCGGCACCCAGATTCTGAAAGCAGCGTTATCTGTGCAATGCTCAAAGCATTCTTACAACAAACTTTGCTGCCCCGGCACCACTGGCTTGGCCTTGCGCCCGATCGTCGAAAGTACAGAACGTGCCCAGTCCAGAGCGTGATGCTTCTCCCAGAATGGACGCATTTCGCGCACGTACAACCAAGCCTCGTACTTTCCCCCGATGGAAATCCCGTAATCATTGTCGGGCTTGACCGGTTTGGGCTCAGGTCCAAGCAGCATTTTCATGGCATTTGGGTAATCCTTAGCGGCACGCTTTAGGTCTTGCTTGATGTTTTCTGACTTCTCCAAAACAAACGCGGCAAGCAACGCATTCATTTGCAGATTGGGCTGCATATCGCCGGGATAGCGGTCGTTCAACACAATGACATCAGTCCATCGCTGGAACCTGACCAATGCGTCGGAGAGGTCTGAACGCAATCCGTGGTTGTCATTGGGGTTGAGCTCAAAGACCATCCAATGTGCCAACTCCATAAAGCGCTGTGCCTTACGTTCGTCCTGTGCGCCTGCTTCCTTGCAGAGGTAGGCAAGATGGGCTACTGGTCGCAATACGGGGCGGTGCCTTAAGACACCCCAGGGGCAGCGCACCGGATGCACTGCTGCACTCTCCAACGTCAGTCGTAGCTGTTCCGCTGCCCGTTCTGCCATGGGGACGAGCAGTCGCTCCTCAACTCCGCCCACTTGGATGGTGTCAACTGCCATAACCAGATCGTCGAGCACGTCAAAGCTGAGCCACAGGTCAGGATGTTTTTCCAACAAGGCAAGCCATTGCGAAGCGTTTTCCCATACCGATTCGTCGCCGTGTTGCAGACGTGTGATATCCGGCTTTACCTGTGGGAAGGTGTTTCTCCAAGTCGTCTCGAGTTTCGCCAATTTGGTATCTGGCACAAATGCGTCAGCTACATGGTGGACTTGCTGTTCTTCGGTTTCTTCCATGAACACTTCAAAGCTGTGCCGCACGGTGGGTCGCGGAGCGCTAAGAAACAGATCATTGAGTCGACTCCATTGGGCGTTCATGTCCATGGCAACTCCCATCATTCCTGCGTGGGGGTCTTTGGCAATGGAGCGAAGCCGTTCCACCAGTTCTGCCAGCGATGGGTCGCGCTGCTTGGCCAGAAATGCGGCCCACCATTGGGCACGTCCCTGCGCCTCAGCCGTTCTCCCTTCGCTCAATAGCGTTGTCACCTCCAGAAAACTCAGGGCCGGGTCATTGGGGTTCAGGTCACTGGCCAACTTGAATGCTTTCCAAGCAGCCTTGTGGTCGCCGCGGTCGGCCAACATGGTGGTGCGTCTTTGCAGCGCATCGCTGCGCAGTATCTTGTCGCCCCGCAGCAAAATGGAATCAATCAGTGCTTCTCGCTTTGCCTTGCGACCAAGCGTCAGCCAGGCATCCATCAAGAGATTGAACAACGGAGCAATTCGCCCAGTGATAGGGGCATCCCCCGCAAAGAATGGCTCCAGCAATGCCGCGGCACGAGCGTCCTCTTTATCTTGCATCCACTGGTATGCCGTATCGGCGATGGCATCAATGCTGGCTTTGCTTGCAACAACTTCGACCAGCTTGGATTTGGGATAGGCATCCAGCACGTATCGAAGCAGGTTCGACCCCCCGAATAAGGGCGGCATGGCGGTACTGCCGCAGCAATGTTTGAATGTCTGGCCCGATCCACAGTCACAAGGATCGTTTCGTCCTTGCTTGGTCTGACCGGTGGGCAGCAGGCTAAGTGCTGGCAGGGGAAAATCACCATAAAGATTTCTTGCGACCATGCCAAGAAAGACTTTGATCTCTTGTGGATCGTCGGGTATCTGGGTCAGT
>CAJBVC010000002.1 GCA_903958915.1 uncultured beta proteobacterium | reverse complement strand
TGGTATCGTCGGTGTAGAACTCGATGTCGTCGTCATTCACCGAGTTGGCCGGGTACAGGCCGATCACGCCATTGGCGGTGAGCCAGCGGCCTTCGACCAGTTTCTTCAGCAGCGCTTGCCCATCGGCAAATACCTTGGTGGCTTCAACACCCACCACCTCGTCTTTGAGAATCGCGGGGTAAGGCCCGGCCAGGTCCCAGGTCTGGAAGAACGGGCCCCAGTCGATGAAGGGCACCAACTCACCGAGGTCAAAGTTCTTGAACACGCGTCGGCCAATGAACTTTGGCGCGCTGGGCAGGTAGCTTGACCAGTCGACTCGCGTCTTGTTGGCGCGTGCCTTCTCCAAAGGCCACAAGGGCGTTTGCTTCTTGTTAGCGTGCTGCTGGCGGACCTTGTCGTAGTCGAGGTTGAGCTCACCCACAAACGCAGCTGCTCCCTCACCCAGCAAACCCTGCGCAACGCCCACGCTGCGCGAGGCATCGGGCACATAAACCACGGGGCCTTCATAGTGTGGCGCAATCTTGACGGCGGTGTGTACGCGGCTGGTGGTGGCGCCGCCGATGAGCAGCGGCATCTTGCGGCTGCGAAAGTAATCGTCTTTCTGCATTTCGCTGGCCACATGACTCATTTCTTCCAGGCTCGGGGTAATCAGGCCCGACAGGCCAATGATGTCGGCCCCCTCGGCCTTGGCGCGGGCCAGTATTTCGTGGGCTGGCACCATCACGCCCATGTTCACCACGTCAAAGTTGTTGCACTGCAAAACGACGGTGACGATGTTCTTACCGATGTCGTGCACATCGCCCTTGACGGTGGCGATCACAATCTTCCCCTTGGCCTTTGCTTCACCGCCGGCTTGCACCAGCGCCAGCTTTTCCGCCTCAATGTAGGGCAGCAAATGGGCCACCGCCTGTTTCATGACACGCGCACTCTTGACCACCTGCGGCAGGAACATCTTGCCCTGGCCAAACAGGTCGCCCACCACGTTCATGCCGTCCATCAACGGGCCTTCGATTACATGCAGCGGGCGCCCGCCCCTGGCAAGGATTGCACGGTAGGCCTCTTCGGTGTCGACGGCAATGAAATCGGTGATGCCGTGCACCAGCGCATGGCTGAGCCGCTGCCCCACCGGAACCAGTGCATCTGCCGTGCCGCGCCACTCGAGGCGTCGGCTGTCGTCTTTGGCGGCCCCCTTGGCGTTTTCGGCAATTTCGACCAGGCGTTCGCCGGGAGAAAGCGGCGGCTCGCCCGGCTTGTAGACGGGCGTTCTATTCAACACCACGTCTTCCACGCGCTCACGCAGCCCGGGCTCCAGATCGTCATACACGCCCACCATGCCGGCGTTGACGATGCCCATGTCCATCCCCGCTGAAATAGCGTGGTAAAGAAACACGGTGTGGATGGCTTCGCGCACCGGGTCGTTGCCGCGGAAACTGAACGACACGTTGGACACGCCGCCCGACACCTTGGCACCGGCCAGGTTGGCCTTGATCCAGCGCGTGGCCTCGATGAAGTCGACCGCGTAGTTGTTGTGTTCTTCGATGCCGGTGGCAATGGCAAAGATGTTGGGGTCAAAGATGATGTCTTCGGGCGGGAATCCCACCTCGTCCACCAGAATGCGGTAAGCGCGCTCGCAAATCTCGATCTTGCGCTGGTCGGTATCGGCCTGGCCTTTTTCGTCAAAGGCCATCACCACGGCAGCGGCACCGTAGCGGCGCACCAGTGTGGCCTGACGCTTGAATTCGTCAACACCTTCCTTCATGCTGATCGAGTTCACAATGCCTTTGCCCTGCACGCAGCGCAGACCAGCTTCGATCACGCTCCATTTGCTCGAATCAATCATCACCGGCACACGCGAGATGTCGGGCTCGGAGGCGATCAGGTTCAGGAAGCGCACCATGGCGGCCTGGCTATCAAGCATGGCCTCGTCCATATTGATGTCGATGATCTGCGCGCCGTTTTCTACCTGCTGGCGCGCCACGGCGAGCGCCTGCTCAAACTCGCCATTGAGAATCATGCGGGCGAAGGCTTTGGAACCAGTAACGTTGGTGCGCTCGCCAATGTTGACGAAGGTGGCCCGCGCGGGCGTTGCCTCGACGCTGTCGACAGTGCTGCTGGCACCGATGACGACCGGCTCCAGACCGGACAGCATCATGGGAAGAATGGACTGGGTTGACATGGATCTCACCTGCGTTTTGAGAAAAAGTATTCAGGTGAGCGCCGTTGGAACATCCAAGCCTGACAGGATCCTGGCACCTGCTGCAACGCTCCTTGGATGTGACGATTTTAAGGGCCAAATGCTCCTATGGCGGTGTGGTCTGCGTTAACATGGGTCTTTTGGGCAACGCTTCCATACCGCTTTGATTGATGGTCGACTCCACTCCTGAAATTTCGCCAGACCCGGACAATGACGCTTTTGAGCGGGCTGCCGAGTGGCTCACTGCGCCAAGCGCGCTCATGCACCTCTCTCTGGACGAGGCACGTGTGGTGGTCGGCTACATGAGCCCCCGCTTCATTGCGGCGGATACCACCTTCATCAAGGAAGGCGATGCCCAGGACGATGGTTTCATGGCCCTGCTGCTCGACGGTGAAGTGATCGTGGAAGGGATAACGGTGAGTCGCACGGAACCTGTCACCATCACGGTGCTTGGGCCCGGTAGTCTGGTGGGTGAAGTGGGTCTGGTGGACCGGGAGCCGCGCTCGGCTTCGTGCACCACCTGCACCGACTCGCTGTTTGCCATTCTGACGCGCGAGGCGCTTTCCAGTCTGATCGCTGAACAACCGAGCCTTGGGGCCAAGTTGCTGCTCGCGATTGCGGCGCGACTGGCGGAGCGGCTGCGCGACAATGCGCGCAAACTGCGCCTCTACGCAAAACTGGCCAAAGCGATGCAGCAGGAGCTCGATCGCATGGCCCGCTCCTCGTTTCAATAGATTCAGGCCGCTTCCCTGTAGAAGAAAGCGCGCGGCAAGGTTCGACCCGGTATCGGCCCTACTGTCTGCGCGATGGCACCGATATGGTCGGGCGTGGTGCCGCAGCACCCCCCCACAATATTGACCAACCCGTCCGCAGCAAACTCGCGCACCAGACGAGCCGTCACCTCGGGCGTTTCGTCAAAGCCGGTGTCGCTCATCGGGTTGGGCAAGCCGGCGTTGGGGTAGCAGCTGATAAAGGTGTCGGGCGCAACACGGTGCAGCTCCTGAATGTAGGGGCGCATCAGCGCAGCTCCGAGTGCACAGTTCAGGCCGATGGCCAGCGGCTGTGCGTGGCGCACGCTGTGCCAAAAAGCTGTCACTGTCTGGCCACTCAATATGCGCCCGGACGCGTCGGTGACAGTGCCGCTGATGATGAGCGGCAGGCGCTCACCCGAGGCTTCGAAGTATTCGTCAATGGCAAACAAGGCCGCCTTGGCGTTGAGGGTGTCAAAAATCGTTTCTACCAGCAGCACGTCAGCGCCACCCTCCACCAAAGCCTTGGCCTGGTCGTAATAGGCCGCACGCAGTTCTTCAAAACTCACATTGCGCGCACCGGGGTCGTTTACATCGGGGCTGATGCTGGCTGTTTTGGGGGTTGGGCCCAGGGCGCCGACCACAAAGCGCGGCTTGTCGGGCGTGGAGAACTTGTCGCAGGCCGCGCGGGCAATGCGGGCCGAGGCAAGGTTCATCTCAAAAGCGAGGCCGGCCATGTCGTAGTCCGCCTGGGCCACCGCGGTGGCGCCAAACGTATTGGTCTCGATCAGGTCTGCGCCCGCTGCGAGGTAGCGTTCGTGGATATCAGCAATGACGTCGGGGCGTGTCAGGCTCAAGAGCTCGTTGTTACCTTTCACATCGCGATGAAAATCCTTGAAGCGTTCTCCCCGGTACTGTGCCTCTCCGAGCTTGAAGCGCTGAATCATGGTGCCCATGGCACCGTCAAGAATGGCAATGCGGTGCGCCAGAATCCCTGGCAAGGCCTGGGCGCGGGTGTAGGTCACTGGTTTCATGGATGCGGCTCAGCTTGTGGTGAATGACAAGTGAGCGCCGTTGCAAGACCCCAAGCCTGACTGCCTTGGCCGTGTGGCACAAAGCGGCTGCAGCGCCCCTTGGGAGATCGCGATTTTAATGCACAATCGCGGTCGCCACGCCCGCTGGCGCCGCTATGCGACCGCCAGGGGCAGCACCAGCGTGAACCGTGCCCCTTCACCCTGCCGACTGTCCACCCGAATGCTGCCACCGAGCATTGTGGTGGCAAGGTTGTACACGATATTGAGTCCCAGACCGCTACCTCCTTTACCCAGCTTGGTGGTGAAAAACGGATCAAACACTTTGGGCAAATGCCCGGCCGGTATGCCCTGGCCATTGTCACTGACTACAAACTCGACAAAGCCTCCGGGGAGGCCTCGAGCGCTCAGCCGGATAACCCCCTGTTTGCGTTCTTCAAAGGCATGCAACAAGGCGTTGTTCACCAGGTTGGTCACGATTTGCCCTAACGGTCCCGGATAGCTGTCCATTTTGATGTCAGCCGGAATGTCGCACTGCACTGAATGGCTGGTCTTGCGCAACGTGGGTCCTAAAGTCAACAGGATCTCGGCAACCGTATCGTTCAACAGGAAGGTGCGCCGGTTAACGCTGGTCTGGTCAACCGCCACCTGCTTGAAGCTGGCGACCAGTTCAGCGGCGTGGTGCAGGCTGCGCATCAGGATGCCGGTGCCCTGCTGCGTGTTGTCCACGTATTCCTGCAGCTGGCTGCGGGTCAGTCCGCCTTCCATCCCTGCCCGAAAAGCGTTGGTGTGGTCCTGCAAGGTGCTCGCCACCGTCAAACTATTGCCAATCGGAGTGTTCAGCTCGTGGGCTATTCCCGCCACCAGCGCCCCCAGAGCCGACAGTTTTTCCGACCGGACCAGTTCATCCTGGGTAGTGGTCAGCTGCGCCATGGCCTCGGTGAGCTCCTGCGTGCGGTCGGCGACGCGCTGCTCCAACGTCGAGTTGAGTTCCAGAATCTGTGCTTCGTAACGGTGTTTCGCCTCGAGTTCGGATTGCAGCGCGGCGTTTTTTTGCTCCCGTTCGGTGAGCAGGGCCGCCAGATTGCTGCGCATAGTGTCCAGGCCCTGGGCCAGTTTGCCGATCTCGTCGTAGCGCTGCCATTGCAGGGCCTGATCCAGCTCACCGCGCGCCAGCCGCTGCGCACCGAGCTGCAGGGTTTGCAACGGACGCACCATGCGCCGGTCAAACAGCAGCCAGATCAGCACAAAGGAAATGGCCACCTGCGCCACCAGTGCCAACGCGACTTTGGTCAAGTCGCCCTGCAATTCGTTCTTTACCCGTGCCGTACTGAGTTCCAGCACCAGGTGCCCCACCCGCGTGCCGTTGTGCAGAATGTCCCGGTTGTCGTGCAATAAATCACCTTCTGCGGCTCCGGCGCGCTCCCGGTAAGCGAAAGACTGCTTGTACTCGTCCATGACCGATATGCGCACCACGTCCGGGTTGCGCATGACGGCTTCGATCAACTCAGCGCCTGCGCCTTGGTCCACATTCCAGATAGCGGGCGCCAGGCCATGCGATAGCACCTCGGCATATTGCTGCATCGGCGCACGCACCCGCAAATCAATCTCGCTGTCGAGTTTGCTGGTGATCTGAAAAAAGGCAAGCACCAGCGCTGGCAGCAGGATGCCCAGACCAGCACCCAAGAACAGGGTCTGCCGAAGCGGCAACTCGGCCCACCAGCGGGACCAGGCGTAGTGCACTCGGGTCATGGCAAGTCAGCGGATAAATGGATCTGCAAGGCAGGCTCGGCAAGGATTCAACGTGGTGGACGCCAGTGTCGCACAAGAACCTGCACTTCGCGACTCAAATACTCAAACAGCGACAATGGCTGCCCATGAGTGCTGTTACGGCAAAGGAAATTGTTGCCATTTCACGCTCTGACGCCCGTTCAACAAGCGCAGACAGCTACTATTTTGATAGCAACTTCTCCTTTGACATCGATTCCCCCAGCCGATCTCGGTGGCATCCTGCACGAGGTGTTTGGCTACCCGCAATTCCGTGGCCCTCAGCAAGCCATCATTGAGCACGTGACTACGGGAGGCGACGCGCTGGTACTCATGCCTACAGGTGGCGGCAAGTCACTGTGTTATCAGATCCCCGC
>CAJBVC010000001.1 GCA_903958915.1 uncultured beta proteobacterium | reverse complement strand
GCTCAGGTCCGATGGCGGACCGTGTTTTTGGATGGTTGGCCAAGGGCGCGGCGGTGCTCACCTTGTTGTTGCTGCTGGCCATATTGACGTCATTGACGATCAGCGCCTGGCCGGCCATCGACAAGTACGGGTTCGGGTTTCTGACGAGTACCGTGTGGGACCCGGTTCAAAATGACTATGGTGGCCTGGTCATGATCTACGGCACGGTCAGCACCTCGCTGATTGCGTTGATCATCGCGGTGCCTGTCAGCTTCGGCATTGCCCTGTTCCTCACCGAGTTGTCACCGGCATGGCTCAAGCGGCCGCTGGGGACTGCCATTGAGTTGCTGGCTGCGGTGCCATCGATTGTTTACGGGATGTGGGGCCTGTTGATCTTTGGGCCCGTGCTGGCCACCTATGTGCAGCAGCCTCTGCAAGCGGCACTCGATGGCGTTCCGTACCTGGGAGCGTTTGTGTCTGGTCCTCCGGTTGGCATTGGCATTCTGTCTGCCGGAATCATTTTGGCCATCATGATCATTCCGTTCATCGCGGCGGTGATGCGTGATGTGTTCGAAGTGACGCCGCCGCTTCTGAAAGAGTCGGCTTACGGTCTGGGCGCTACCACCTGGGAGGTTGTCTCCAAAGTGGTGCTGCCTTATACCAAAGCGGGTGTCGTTGGTGGAATCATGCTGGGGCTGGGGCGTGCGATCGGGGAGACGATGGCCGTTACCTTTGTGATCGGCAACTTCAACCAGCTTGACTCACTGAGCCTCTTCCAGGCGGCCAACAGCATCACCTCCGCGCTGGCCAACGAGTTTGCTGAAGCGGGCGAAGGTCTGCACCAGGCGGCTCTGATGTACCTTGGCCTGGTGCTGTTTTTCATTACGTTTGTCATTCTCTCCCTGTCCAAGGTGCTGCTGGCGCAACTGCGCAAAGGCGAAGGAGCGAAGACATGATGAATACCAGTGCTGCCTACGCCGCGCGTACTGCCAAGTTTGCACGCCGCAAGCGCGTCAACCAGTTGGCGACAACACTTGCGCTATTGGCGATGGCGTTTGGCCTGTTCTGGTTGTTCTGGATTCTCTGGGAGACCATTCTTCTGGGCTTTGAGGGAATGACTTTCGCGACCCTCACGCAAATGACTCCTCCCCCCAACGAGGAAGGGGGGCTTGCCAACGCGATTTATGGTTCATTCCTCATGGTGATGCTGGCAACCTGCGTTGGCACACCCATCGGTGTGATGGCTGGCATCTACCTCGCCGAGTTCGAAACCAAGGGTGTCCTGGCATCCCTGACCCGGTTTGTCAACGACATCCTGCTGTCAGCACCGTCCATCGTCATCGGGCTCTTTGTCTATGCCGTGGTTGTTTCACGCTTCAAGTCTTTTTCGGGATACGCCGGCATCATTGCCCTTGCGCTCATTGTTATTCCGGTGGTGATTCGCACCACCGAGAACATGCTGCAGCTCGTGCCCGCGGGTTTGCGCGAAGCCGCCTACGCACTGGGTTCGCCCAAGTGGAAGGTGATACTCAGCATTACCCTCAAGGCGGCGCGTGCGGGCGTGATTACCGGTGTTCTGCTTGCCGTGGCCCGCATTGCTGGCGAGACAGCCCCATTGCTGTTCACCGCACTAAGTAACCAGTTCTGGACCAGCAGCCTGAGCGAACCCATGGCCAGTTTGCCCGTCACGATCTTCAAGTTCGCCATGAGCCCGTACGAGAACTGGCAAAAGCTGGCCTGGGCAGGCGTTTTCCTGATTACCCTTGCGGTGCTGGTGCTCAACATTCTGGCGCGCGTCCTGACCAGAAACCGGCTCTGACGCTTCGAACAACCAAACTCCAAGAAGGCAAGTAATGAACTCTGTTGTCGATGCACCTGAGAAAACCAAGATCAAGATTGAAGATCTCGATTTCTACTACGGCAAATTTCACGCGTTGAAGTCCATCAACCTATCGATTCCCGAACGCAGGGTCACCGCATTCATCGGTCCCTCGGGTTGTGGCAAGTCCACGCTGTTGCGAGTGTTGAACCGCATGTTTGAGCTGTATCCCGAGCAGCGCGCCAAAGGCAAAGTGTTGCTTGACGGTACTGATCTGTTGACGAGTAAGGAAGATGTCGCGCTGTTGCGCGCCAAAGTGGGCATGGTCTTTCAGAAGCCAACTCCGTTTCCGATGTCGATCTTTGACAATATTGCCTTCGGGGTCAAACTGTTTGAGTCATTGAACTCCACGGAAATGGAAGATCGCGTGGAGTGGGCGCTACGCAAGGCAGCGCTGTGGGGTGAGGTGAAAGACAAGCTTGCTCAGAATGGGGCCAGCCTTTCTGGCGGGCAGCAGCAGCGCTTGTGCATTGCGCGCGGCATTGCGATCAAACCGGAGGTGCTGCTGCTGGATGAACCTTGCTCCGCCCTGGATCCGATTTCCACTGCCAAGGTAGAGGAATTGATCGTGGAATTAAAGGAAGACTACACCGTGGTCATCGTCACGCACAACATGCAACAGGCCGCTCGCTGTAGTGACTACACCGCCTACATGTACCTGGGTGACTTGGTGGAGTTTGGAACAACAGAGCAAATGTTTTTCAAGCCTGTACGCAAGGAAACGGAAGACTACATCACGGGACGCTTCGGCTAAAGGAAACACCATGCCAGATAAACACTTATCCTCTCAATTCGACAGCGAGCTGACCTCGGTATCCGCCAAAGTCATGGAGCTTGGTGGCCTGGTCGAATCCCAGATTCGCCAGGCAATCGTCGCACTCTCCCAATTCAGTATGGAGGCGGCCGATCATGTGACGGACGAAGAACACCGTGTCAATGCGATGGAGGTCGAGATTGACCATGAGTTGTCGTCCATCATTGCACGGCGCCAGCCAACGGCCAGGGATTTGCGGCTTTTGATTGCCATCTCCAAGACCACCGCCAACCTGGAAAGGGTGGGCGACGAAGCAGAAAAAATGGCACGTATGGTCCGCTCGATCATCCAGAGTGGCGCGCCGCGGTCGCTACCTTCCCTCGAACTGCGTGTGGCGGCGGACCTCGCTGCGGCACTGCTTAACAAGGCACTCGATGCCTTTGCACGGCTGGATGTGGCGGCCGCAGTATCCATCATGAAGGAAGATGACCTCATCGATCAGGAATTTGATGGTTTCGTGCGCAAGCTCATCACCTACATGATGGAAGACCCGCGCATGATTTCACCCAGCCTGGACCTGCTATTCCTGGCCAAGGCCATTGAACGCATTGGGGATCACGCGAAGAACATCGCGGAATTCATCATCTACGTCGTCAAGGGCGAAGATGTTCGTCATACACCCCGTGACAAACTGGAATCTGTACTGAAATGAGGATCATCCCGTCGGTGCTGGTGGTGGAAGATGAATCTGCCATTGCAGAACTCATCATCGTCAACATGAAGCACAACGGATTTCGGGCGATCTGGGCGATGGACAGCCAGGGCGCGCAGCGCGAAATTGATGCTGCTGTGCCCGACCTGATCCTGCTTG